>NZ_RZPI01000432.1:0-4935 GCF_003998715.1 Mesorhizobium sp. M7A.F.Ca.CA.002.15.2.1 | reverse complement strand
ATGCAGGCTTGCGCCAAAAGGGCAGGGGCTGCCGGGTCGGCGAGGTCGGCGGCGACGAAAACCGTCGGCGTGCCGAGCCGCGAAAGCTCTTCCGCAACGGCATCGCCGCGCGTCTTCTCGCGCCCGGTGACGAGCAGGCCGCCCGCGCCGCAGCGCGCCAGCGTCTCGGCGATGGCGCGGCCAATGCCTTGCGTCGAGCCGGTGACCAGCGCCACCTTGCCGTTGAGTTGGAGCTCCATTCCTCTTCCCCGCCTCGCATCTGATTTCAGGCTAGCGCGGCGCGATCGTTTTACAATACGGAAATTGGAAATCTTGGAGTGGAGGTTGTTGGCTGTCGCGCTGCGTGGGGCCGGCGAGAGCCTGCCCCAATGTCGTGATTCCCTACGTAGCGGAGGCCGTCGCAAAGACCCTAGTGGACCGTGATTATGCCCTCGACGGCCCGCCATTCCGAAGGCTGGATGAGCTGGTGATGAGCAACGCGAACCGAGTGGAGCGGACCATCGAGTTCGCGCTCCCAATATTGGAGAAAACCCTTGAGTTCGGGAAAGGCTGGAGCGAGATCATAGTCCTGCCAGACATAGAGCTGAAGCAGGCTTGGATGATCGGGCAGGTAATAGTGGATTTCGGCCGTCGTCAGGCCATAACCTTCCATTTGCAGGCGGAATTCGTTGCTGACCGTATCGGCCATGTCTTTCTCCTTCTCCGCTGAGGCATCGAGCCGGCGGCATTTGTGTCGAACCCGCCCAATGCCGGGCCGGGGCGATTGGTTCTGTCCCTCTTTAAACAACGCCGCGAGAAGCTCGCGGGTTCCGAAAATAGCCACGCCATAACAGTGTCTTGGCGCTCTTTCTTGTCGAATATAAAAATTTTTGCGCTGGTCTCTTGAAACCGAAAAAGGGCAAAACTAGCTCGATATGCGCCGCGATGCCTGACGAAGGGTCGCGGCGTTCCGCACCGGTCCGATATTGCCGGTTCGGTGCGGAGGAACCTCAAAACCTGTTTGTCCACGAGGAGAACGACATGGCGTTCCGTCCATTGCATGACCGTATTCTGGTCCGCCGCCTTGAAGCCGAGGAGAAGACCTCCGGCGGCATCATCATCCCCGATACCGCAAAGGAAAAACCGCAGGAAGGCGAAGTGCTCGCCGTCGGTCCCGGCGCGCGCGACGACAGCGGCAAGCTTGTCGAACTCGATGTCAAGGTCGGCGACCGCATCCTGTTCGGCAAATGGTCCGGCACCGAGATCAAACTCGACGGCGAGGACCTGCTCATCATGAAGGAAAGCGACGTGATGGGTATCATCGATGAGATCGCCGAAGTGAAGAAGGCCGCCTGACGGCTTCTTGTATCCAACCAGTCAACGAATGCTGCCTAGATAAAGGAGTGATCCAATGGCTGCCAAAGAAGTGAAATTCCATACCGAAGCGCGCGAGAAGATGCTGCGCGGCGTCGACATCCTTGCCAATGCGGTGAAGGTGACGCTCGGTCCCAAGGGGCGCAATGTGGTCATCGACAAGTCGTTCGGCGCGCCGCGCATCACCAAGGACGGCGTCACCGTCGCCAAGGAGATCGAACTGGAGGACAAGTTCGAGAACATGGGCGCCCAGATGGTGCGTGAGGTGGCCTCCAAGACCAACGACCTTGCCGGCGATGGCACGACGACCGCAACGGTGCTTGCACAGGCGATCGTCAGGGAAGGGGCCAAGGCGGTTGCCTCGGGTATGAACCCGATGGATCTGAAGCGCGGCATCGACAAGGCGGTCGATGCGGTGGTCGCCGAACTGAAGACCAATGCCCGCAAGGTCACTCGAAACGACGAGATCGCGCAGGTCGGCACCATCTCCGCCAATGGCGATGCCGAAATCGGCCGCTTCCTCGCTGAGGCGATGGAGAAGGTCGGCAATGAAGGCGTCATCACGGTGGAGGAGGCCAAGACCGCCGAGACCGAACTCGAAGTCGTGGAAGGCATGCAGTTCGATCGCGGCTACCTCTCGCCCTATTTCATCACCAACCAGGACAAGATGCGCGTGGAGCTCGACGAGCCCTATGTGCTGATCCACGAGAAGAAACTCTCCAATCTGCAAGCGATGCTGCCCGTGCTCGAAGCCGTGGTGCAGTCTGGCAAGCCGCTCCTGATCATCGCCGAGGATGTGGAGGGCGAGGCGCTTGCCACGCTGGTCGTCAACAAGCTGCGCGGCGGCCTCAAGGTCGCGGCCGTCAAGGCGCCGGGCTTCGGCGACCGCCGCAAGGCCATGCTGGAGGACATCGCCATTCTCACCGGCGGCACCGCGATCTCGGATGATCTCGGCATCAAACTGGAAAATGTAACGCTGCAGATGCTGGGCCGCGCCAAGAAGGTGGTGATCGAGAAGGAAAACACCACCATCGTCGATGGTGTCGGCCGCAAGGAAGAGATCCAGGGCCGTGTCGCACAGATCAAGGCGCAGATCGAGGAGACCACCTCCGACTATGACCGCGAGAAGCTGCAGGAGCGGCTGGCCAAGCTCGCAGGCGGCGTTGCGGTGATCCGGGTCGGCGGCTCGACCGAGGTCGAGGTCAAGGAGCGCAAGGACCGTGTCGACGACGCACTGCATGCAACCCGCGCGGCCGTCGAGGAGGGCGTGCTGCCCGGCGGCGGCGTCGCCTTGCTGCGGGCGGCCAAGGCGCTCGATACCGTGCAGACCGACAATTCGGACCAGAGGACAGGTGTCGACATCGTGCGCCGTGCCATCGAAACGCCGGTCCGGCAGATCGCCGAGAATGCCGGCGCCGAAGGCTCGATCATTGTCGGCAAGCTGCGCGAGAAAAGCGAATTCGGCTGGGGCTGGAACGCCCAGACCAATGAATTCGGCGATCTCTTCGGCCAGGGCGTTATCGACCCGGCCAAGGTGGTGCGCACCGCCCTCCAGGACGCGGCATCGGTCGCCGGCCTGCTGGTGACCACGGAGGCGATGGTGGCCGAGAAGCCGAAGAA
The DNA here is from genome assembly GCF_003998715.1 of Mesorhizobium sp. M7A.F.Ca.CA.002.15.2.1. Taxonomy (NCBI): domain Bacteria; kingdom Pseudomonadati; phylum Pseudomonadota; class Alphaproteobacteria; order Hyphomicrobiales; family Phyllobacteriaceae; genus Mesorhizobium; species Mesorhizobium sp. M7A.F.Ca.CA.002.15.2.1. Next base: position 1,962 of record NZ_RZPI01000432.1, on the reverse strand, counting down.
GGAAGCCGCCGCCCCGGCAATGCCCGCCGGCGCCGGCATGGACTTCTGAAGTCGCGGCCCAATCCGCCCGCTCCCCTGGCGGGGAGCGGGCGTCAGTCGAAGAGAGAGTGGAGGTAAAGATGGATGCAATGGCTGGCCTCGGATCCGTACCGGCTCCTACGCATCAAGCGAAGGAATTCCTGGCCTATGAAACAGAATGCAGGAACGTGCTGAAGCCGCTGCTGGCAGGGCTGCTCGACATGGCTGAAGCCGCCGGCTGGAACCGGCGAACCGCGGCGTCGGCACTGATGTTCCTCGCAGCGCAGCAAGTGTCGGCAACATCCGAGGTATCCGCCGGCAGCGGCTGAACGGAAATCGGCCAGTCCCTTCACCTATCCGCGGCGGGCCGTGCTTCCCGGTGTTCGGCCCGCTGCAGGCCCTGAACAATCGAGAGGAGGTACAAGCCATGAATCGCGGGCAATTCGAAGAACCGGTCACACTTCTGGTCGGAATGGGCTTTCCGAGGATGATCGACAGCGTGATGGAAGCCTATGCACTGCTGCAGGACTGGCCGAGCGCCGGCCGCAACGGCGCCCATGCCATCGCACTCAACGCTTGCAAGGCGGGCATCGTCGGCGAAATCGATCCGGAGACGGTGCGGGCCACGCTGGTCAGCTTCGCGCGCCGCCACGACATACTGGTGCCTGACATGGTTACGCCGCTCGCGACGGTGGCGGGTGGTGCGCTGCGCACCAGCTGAACTACGATGACGGCGCTGCAACAGCGCCTGAACACGCTGTTCTTGCGATAGGCCAGGCGCCCACCGGACACGTTGGAATTCCGTTTCGGGCGGTAGTGTTCTCGTTGGTCAGTCGAGCGAACGCGTCAGCAAGACTGACCTGTTCTGCCCGAATAGCGCCTCTGAGCGCGCCCTTCCGGTTAAAAAAGTATCATCCATTGTCTTGAATCGTGGTGGCGCCTGTTGTCATGAGCCGGTACCGTGGCTCTTGAAATGCAGAGCCGAAACCAATTCGGCCGGTTTAGGGAATTGGGCCGAACGCGGCAAATATCCGTGCCGGCCGGGAGGAAACGGACATGGAACCGGACCTGGAAGTTGTCCAGATACGACGCGGGGAGTCCTTCAAGGCGTGGTCGCATGGCTACCCCTTCCATACGGTGCGCTGGCACTTCCATCCAGAATATGAACTGCATCAGGTAATCTTCACCAACGGCCGCTATTTCGTCGGCGACTTCATCGGCGAGTTCGAGCCGGGCAATCTGGTGCTGACGGGGCCGAACCTGCCGCACAATTGGGTCAGCGACATCCCCAAGGACAGCTCGATCCCGCTGCGCGGCCGCATCATTCAGTTTTCCGAAAGTTTCATCGGCGATGCCATGCATGTGCTGCCGGAGCTGGCGGGGCTTGCGGCTCTGCTCGAGGCGTCGCGGCGCGGCGTGCTGTTTTCCAACCGCACCAGCAAGGCGCTGGCGCCATTGATGGAAGAGATGATGCAGGCGCAGGGCGTGCGCCGCATCGAGCTGTTCATGATGATCGCCGGCCTGCTAAGCCGCGCCCAGGAATTCCAGCTGCTGGCCAGCGCCAGCTATCGGCCCGATCCGTCGGGCTACATGACCGCCGGCATGAACAAGGCGCTCGCCTATATCAGGGAGAACCTGACGCAGCTGTTCGACGAGGCGGATCTCGCCGCCATCGCCGGCCAGTCGACCGGGGCCTTCTCGCGCTCGTTTCGCCGCCACACCGGCATGTCGCTGGTGCAGTATGTCAAGCGGCTGCGCATCAATCTCGCCTGCCAGATCCTGATGAGCGACGAGCAGGCCTCGATCACCGACATCTGCTACGAGGTCGGCTTCAACAACCTGTCCAATTTCAACCGGCAGTTCCTGGCGGAGAAGGGCATGCCGCCCTCGCGCTTCAGGCGCCTGCTGGCCGACAACATCAACGCGGGAAAAGCCGCTTAACGG
>NZ_RZPI01000431.1:0-4935 GCF_003998715.1 Mesorhizobium sp. M7A.F.Ca.CA.002.15.2.1 | reverse complement strand
CTCGACACGGTGCTCGATCGCATCCGTTCCATTCAGGAGCAGGCACGGGCTCCGGGATGGCATGGTCAACGCCCGAAATGGCCGATGATCGTGCTGCGCAGCCCCAAGGGATGGACCGGGCCGAAGGAAGTCGATGGCGAAAAAGTCGAGGGTTTCTGGCGCTCGCATCAAGTGCCGGTATCGAACGCTCGAGGGAATGAGGAGCACCGCAAGATCCTCGAAAACTGGATGCGAAGCTACGAACCGGGAGAGCTGTTCGACGAAAGCGGGCACCTGTTGCCGGAGCTTGCGGCACTTGCCCCGACAGGGACAAGGCGCATGGGCGCAAGCCCGTACGCAAATGGCGGCCTGCTGAAGCGCGATCTGATGCTTCCAGATTGGAAAAGCCTGGCCCTGGAAGTGCCGCGTCCAGGTGGCGTCATTGCCGAGGCGACGCGGATTTGCGGAAGCTATCTTCGCGAGGTGTTCCGCCTCAATGCCGAGGCGCGAAACTTCCGCCTGATGGGGCCGGACGAGACATCCTCCAACCGCCTCGACGACGTGTTCGAGGTCACCGATCGGATCTGGATGGAGCGCATCGAGCCCTATGACGTCCATCTTTCCCGTGATGGTCGCGTCATGGAAGTGCTGAGCGAGCATCTCTGCCAGGGCTGGCTTGAAGGCTATCTGCTCACCGGCCGCCATGGCCTGTTTTCATGCTATGAGGCCTTCATTCATATCGTCGATTCGATGGTCAACCAGCATGCCAAATGGCTGAAGACCTCCGGCGAGCTCGCTTGGCGCAAGCCGATCGCCTCGCTCAATTACCTTTTGACCTCGCATGTCTGGCGGCAGGATCACAATGGTTTCAGCCATCAGGATCCGGGCTTTGCCGATCTGGTCGCCAACAAGAAGGCCGACACGGTAAGGCTCTATTTCCCGCCGGACGCCAACACCCTGTTGTGGATCACCGATCATTGCCTGAGAACCTATAACCGCATCAATGTCATCACCGCCGGCAAGCAGCCGGGACCGCAATGGCTGTCCATTGAAGAAGCCGGAGCGCATTGCAAAGCTGGAGCGGGCATCTGGGAATGGGCCGGCACGGTTGCTCAGCACGAGGAGCCCGATGTGGTCATGGCCTGCGCCGGCGATGTGCCGACCCTGGAAACACTGGCCGCGACAGACATTCTGCGCTCCGCGATCCCCGACCTGAAAATCCGCGTCGTCAATGTTGTCGATCTGATGACATTGCAGTCGAACACGGAGCATCCGCACGGCCTGCCCGACGGGGACTTCGACGCGTTGTTCACGAAAACACGGCCCGTCATCTTCGCCTATCACGGCTATCCCTATCTCATTCATCGCCTGACATACCGCCGCGCCAACCATGACAACATGCATGTGCATGGCTTCCGCGAGGAGGGCACCACGACGACGCCATTCGACATGGTGGTGCTCAATGAACTCGACCGCTACCATCTCGCGCTCGCCGCCATCGAACGCGTGCCGGGACTGGCCGAAAGGGCCGAAGGGCTTGCCGGCGAACTCCACGGCAGGTTGGCGAAGCACAAGGCCTATGTGCGCGAGCACGGCGAAGACATGCCCGAAATCCAGAAATGGAGCTGGCCCGACAAAGCCGCGACAAAGGGGCGCCAATGATGCGTCGGTCGATCCTGGCGCTGAATGCCGGCTCGTCCAGCATCAAGTTTGCGCTTTACGATCTTGTCTCATCACGGGATATGCAACTCGTTTCACGCGGCACGCTGGACCTGGGCGACAAACCCACACTGCGCGCAAAAGCGGCCGACGGAACGGGGCAGTGCGATCGGCCGCTCACCGCCGACAAGCGGCATGACGCGGCCATAGGCGAGATGCTGAATTGGGTGCAGGGCGAAATTGGGGAAAGAAACCTGATCTGCGCCGGCCATCGCATCGTGCATGGCGGAAGCGAGTTCATCGAACCTGTCCGTCTGACCCCAGACATCATCGACGCCATCGACAAACTTACGCCGCTTGCTCCGCTGCATCAGCCTCGCAGTCTCGCGCCCGTCCGTGCAATAGCCGCCTTGCAACCGGACCTGCCACAGGTTGGCTGTTTCGACACCGCTTTCCACCAGACGATCGATCCGCTCGTGCGGCGCTTTGCCCTTCCGCGCCAGTATGAAGAGCAAGGCTTGCGCCGCTACGGGTTCCACGGTCTCTCCTATGAATACATCGCCGGGCGGCTCAGCGAGATATCGCCAATTTTCGCGGCGAAACACACGATCGTCGCCCATCTCGGCAATGGGGCAAGTCTTTGCGCCCTGCACGGGGGCAAAAGCATCGATACCACGATGGGTTTTTCGGCCCTGGATGGCCTCGTCATGGGCACGCGGTGCGGCGCCATCGATCCCGGCGTGCTGTTGTATTTCCTGCTGGAAAGAGGCATCGCGGCGGAAGAACTGCAGGCGATGCTCTACGAGAAGTCGGGCCTGCTCGGCGTATCCGGTATTTCCGGCGACATGAGGACGCTCGAAGCGAGCAATGATCCTCGCGCGCAAGAGGCGATGGCGCTTTTCGCCTTTCGCGCCGCGAGAGAGGCCGCGGCGCTTGCAAACACGATGGGTGGCCTTGAATGCCTGGTGTTCACCGCCGGCATCGGCGAACGGTCCGCGACCATCCGCAAGGCCATATGCGAAAAATTGACCTGGCTTGGCGTGGTGCTTGAAGATCGCGCCAACAACACCCACGCCGAGATCCTCAGTCGTCCCGAGAGCAAGGTGGAAGTACGCGTGATTGCGACCGATGAGGAAAGTGTCGTTGCACGTCACAGCCGCATGGTGATGCAAGCCTGAACGCTCGCCTCGGCATCGGAAAATCGGCTGTCGGTTCGGCCCGATGAAAGCCCGGGCAAGGGTATTCCCTGTACGAAAATTACCAAGCAAGCGGTCGGGGGAACCAACTGCCCATAGAAATATTGTGCGAGCAATCCCGGCTAACCCCGAGATCGTCGGCCGATGATCAGGCCGACAGCCTTACTTCAGGCATTGGCTGAGGAATCCATGTTTACGGACGACGTTGCGGTGAGGCGCCTGAAAATCCTGGTCGAGCAATATGTCGAGACACGCAAGAAACGCCACGATGTGATCTCTACCGCCAAGGCCGGGACCGCAATTCGAGAGGTGATGCCAAGTTGCCCGCTTTCAGGAAAGGCCTTCGATGATCTGATAGCGGCCTGCGCCATCGAGCATGGCCTCGCTGTGCTCTTCGACAATCCGGGGACATCAGGCACTGAAGTCTGAGGCTGGCGCTTCCGATGCTACCGTCGCGATGAGCAGGAGTTCAGTCGGCATGTCCAGGTACTTTTTCGACCTTCGAGATGAGAGCGGAAGCTTGCAGGAGGATCCCGAGGGCCAGGAATTTTCTGATCTCGCGAGCGCTGAGGAAAACGCGATGGCGTCGGCGAAGGAAATCCTTGCCGAAGAGCTGCTGCATGGCAGGCCGCTGCGTACCGGATTGACCTTCGAGATTTTTGACGAGAACCGCAACCTGGTGCTGCGCTTTCCTTTTGCGCTCGCGGCCGAAAAGGCCGGGGCACCCCCTTAATCCCGAATTGCCTGGCCGATCACCTGCAGGGGCCATACAGGTCGCCTCATGCGGATCCTATCCTTCCGCCTTGAAGTTTCTGGCTTCCTTCTCGACCTTGGGGTTGTCCTTGCCATGCTTTTGCATGAGCTCCTTGGCTTGCTTGGGTGAGACGTCGGTGGTCTCTGCCAAGCGCAATGCCTTCTTGTCCTTGCTTTCGGTCTTCTGCTTCTTGGCCGTCATGGCTCTTGAACTCCCTTGAAGCCTTTTCCGATCGATCTTTGCCGGTGCGAACACCTGAGCATGTCCAGATGAACACTTTCGTTGCCTGGCCTGCTTCGATGACGAGACGTCAACGAGACGATGCCGGTCAGGTTCCGTGCATCGCCTGCTCATGTCCAAACTTGTCACGCCACGCGGCGGTACCGATGGCGGTCGCGGATGAACTCATTGAAGAAGCGGCCTTTTGAGGAAGCTTTGGTGAAAGCGGCATAAGTTGCCGGTGCAACATCCTCATATTCGTAGCGTCTGCCGCTCGGCACAAACCAGACCGACAGGATCCTGGTGGCGGGATCGTATTGCGCATTTCGGATCACGGTCGATGGCATGGTCGCACCCGACAGGTCTGCCCGAATAACCCGTTAGCGATCGTCAGGTTCCGCCGATATCCTGGCGTCACGCACCGCGACTACCGGTCGCGCGGGTTGCCGAACTTCGGGTCGCGCTTCCTTGAATATCGGTCGATGCGTGGCAGGCTGTCATCAAACTCGATCCACGGCAGCCTCAGGTCCCAATAGGCATGGGCTTGCGGCCGAAACCCTTCAGGGTTGTCAAAGAAGCCGATCGTCACATAGAACTCGTCCGGCAGGCCTTCGTCGCTATAGCCTATCGAGCTTCCACAGTCTGGGCAGAACGTGCGGGTGACGCCTGGCGTTTGGGAAAAGGCCTTCGGCGTCCCTCTAAGGAGCTGAAATTGCTTCGGCCGGTAACCAACCCAGATCGTCAGCGGACTTCCGATGGCCCGGCGGCAATCGTCGTCGTGATCGTAGCATATCCAGAAAGGCTCTCCGTCCAGGGCTGCGGCGATCCCTCCGCAGAAGCAGGCTCCGGTTTTCGCGCCGCATCGTCTGTCCACCCTGTTGCGCCTAAGAGAGAGCGGCCGAGTGGCCGCTCCCGTTCAAGGTGAAGTCCTTGAAATCATGCATCGTGATGCTCGGGCATGCTCTTGAGCTGATCCTTGGTCCAGTTCGTCACCGCGTGAACGTCGCCGTCTTCATCGCGCATGAATTCCAACTGGCTTGCGGGAACGGCCACCGGCTTGGCGCCAATGCCGAGAAAGCCGCCGACATCGATGACGACCTGACTGGCGGCTCCTGAGCCGTGCACATG
>NZ_RZPI01000430.1:0-4942 GCF_003998715.1 Mesorhizobium sp. M7A.F.Ca.CA.002.15.2.1 | reverse complement strand
GCCTTGGCGGGTGCCGCCTTCTTCACTGCCGGTTTCGCCGCAGCTTTCGCTGCCGGCTTCTTGGCCGGTGCTGCTTTTGCCTTGGCCGCCGCGGCCTTCGGCTTGGCAGCGGGTGCTGCTTTCTTCACTGCAGCTGCGACCTTTGCCGTCGCTGCTTTTGCGGGTGCTTTCTTTGCCGGTGCCTTGGACGCCGGCGCTTTGGATGACTGCTTAGCCATGCGATGCCCCTTCCTTTGTGCCGACGGCCGTAATGACCCGGCGCGCTCATGCATATCTGACTCGCGGCTTGCTAGCCAGCGAAGCAATAGACTGATTTTCGCAGCTTAAATTTCGGTTACGATCGGCACATGATCGTGCTGATCGTCGCAGAAATTCACTTCTGATCTTCGACCATTGGCTAGAATGTGTCGCCGACATTCTCCACACTCCGCGGAAGCGCTCCTCTCGTGAAGCTCCGAAGATCAGCGAGCAGCTTTGCGTGTCGATCGTCGGTCGCCGATATCATGACCGCTGCCTCATCGGTGCGATCATCTCGTGCAGGCGGACGATCTATACTGCAATGCGACAGCCGATCGGTGCATCGTCTTGTCAAGCACGAACGCAGATCGGCCTGCTCGTGAATTGACAGATAACTCTACATGGCAGAGTATTCTGTACAGCATGCTGGAGCATTTCAATGTCGATCGCACAGGAGCAAGCGGCGCTGTCGCCGTTCGAGATTGCCAAGACGGTCCGCCACGGCGGCAGCATGGTTGTCGGCGGCCTCCGGCTTGGCTGCGCCGGAGCCAATCGATGAGTGCCGACGAAATCATCCACCAGAGCACTCGGCTCAGGATCATGGCGGCGCTGAGCATGCTGGAAAGGCGGCAAACGCTGGATTTCACCGGGCTGAAAGCCATCGTGGACGTCACCGACGGCAATCTCGGTGCGCATCTCGATACGCTGGCCAGGGCTGGTTATGTCGACATCGAAAAGCTGTTCGTCGGCCGCCGGCCGCAGACGCGCGTCAGGGCGACGACGAGCGGACGGCGCGCGTTCCGCGGCCATGCCGCATTCCTGCGCAAGATCCTCGATCAGGCCGAGGCGGCGGCGCGCAGGAAATAGCGTGATGACTGGGCAATCCGCTCAGCGCGCGGCAACAACGGCAACGCCGGCGCCGATCATCACACCGCCCGCCGCGCGGTTCACCCGGCGTACGATCCTTGGTGTGCGCAACAGGCTGCGGGCGCGACCGGCGAGGACGACATGACCGCCGATCACCACGACCTCGACGGCCACGATCACCATCATCAGCACACCGAGATGACCTGCGTCGAGCGATGCGCCGACGACGCTAGGCAACAGCGCAATGTAGAACAACGGCATTTTCGGATTGCCAAGATTGAGCGCGATGCCGGTGGCAAAAATCATCAACAGCCCTCGCCGTCCTGAGATGGGCTGCAGTTCGGGAATGACGGGCGCCGCCATCCACAGCCTGATGCCCGTCCAGACCAGATAGGCCGCTCCACCATAGCGAAGCACCGTCATGACGATCGCCATCTTGGCGGCGACGATCGACAGGCCGAAGGCGGCGAGGATCAGGAAGATGAGGATGCCGACCACGGTGCCGGCACCGTAGGCGATGCCCGACGCGGCGCCATTGGAGATTGTGCGCGCGACGATCGTCATGTTGTCCGGACCCGGGCTGGCAGCGAACACGAAGAAGGCGGCCGCAAAGGCAAGCGAGGTCGCGAGATCCATGAAAACTCCCGAGGGTAATGCCGCTCTCGGGAGTCCAGACTAGCCGGTTTACCTGTCGGCGCCATCAGGAAAATCGAGAAACTGCGCGATGCGCATTTCCGTCACGGCTGATAGCCGAGGCAGATGGCGCCGAGCGCGACGATGGCGCAGGCGCCGACCCGCCGCGGCGTCAGCACCTCGCCGAGGAACAGACGTCCGATGAAGGCCGCGAAGACGACGCTGGTTTCGCGGATCGCGGTGATCGGACCGGCCGGTCCGAGCGCGAAGGCCGCGACCACGACACCGTAGGCCAGAAGTGCAAACAGGCCGCCGCCCAGCGCCTTCCAGGTTTCCGGCGCACCCAGGTCGACTGTGAGCCGGCCACGGCAGGCGACGAAGGCCGCCGGCAGCAACGCGCCGTAGATCACCAGCACCCATGCGGTATAGGCACCGGCGTTTCCCGCCGCCCGAACGCCGAGCGCATCGACCGTCGCATAGGCGGCGATGATCGCTCCCGTTGCCAGCGCATAGAGTATCGATGTCGTGGCGGCCCTGCCCCTTCCGAGAGAAAGGCCCATGATGCCGCCCGCGACCAGCGCGACACCGATGGTCTGCGGCAGAGTGAGCTGCTGGTTGGCCAGGAAGAACTCGCCGAGCGTGACGAGCAGCGGCACGCTGCCGCGAACGATCGGATAGACCTGTCCCAGCTCGCCATATCTGTAGGCGGCCACCAGAAACAAACTGTAGCCAACCTGCAGGCAGGCCGAGAGCACAATGTAGGACCAGGCCGGCGCGGCCGGAAGGGCGTGGAAGAAGGCTAAGGGGATGGCGAGCGCCGTACTGGAAAAGCTCATGACGGTGACGGTCCACAACCTGTCGGCCCCCGTGCGCAGGAACGCGTTCCAGGTTGCGTGCAGGATCGCCGCAAACAATGCGAGCCCGATGACCAGCGGGCTCATTGGGACTTACGCGAAGCAGCGACGATGCCCATGGCCGCCTTGCGGGCGTCGCGAATGGCGGCGTCGGCCGGCCCCATCTGCGCCAGCAAGGTCGCACCTTCGATCAGCATAAGCAGTGTCGCCGCCACGCTTTCGGCGCGGCCGCGCGGCATCATCTCTTCGAGGATAGACCGCATGCGCCGCTTGAGGCCGTTCTTCTGCCTGACAACGGCCTTGAAAACCGGATGCCCGGGATCGCCGAACTCGGCCAATGCATGTGCGAACAGACAGCCATGGAAATCGGCGCTGCGGAACCAGAGTGCATGCCAGTCAAAAATCCTTCCGATTTTCTGTTCCGGCGGAATGCCCTCCTGGGCGAGCCGGTCGAGCTGGCGGTCGAAACGCATAGCGCGATAGTCGAGCACCTCGACGATCAATTCGTCCTTGCTGGGGAAGTGGCGATACATCGTCATCTTGGCCACATCGGCTTCGGCGATGATCCGGTCGATACCCGTCGCATGGAAGCCGGCGCGCTTGAACAGCACGTAGGCCGTTTCAACGACGTGCTGGCGCTTATCGGAAACGGGCGATGGTGTCATGGCGCATACCGAGTGGTGAGACAGGTCTGTCTCATACATATGCGACGGATCGCGCCAGCTGTCAACGCGGCACGAAAAACGCCTGCAGCCGATCAAGCCACAGGCGCGAAAGAGATTGGAAGGGGAAACCGGGTTTAGCGCAGAATGCGGCAGCGGCCGTTGTAGACCATCCAGCGGTCGAAGCCCGAGACGCAGAATTCGACATTGTCGCCGATCGAGGCAAAGCCCTGGCCTTCCTCGATCAGGTACCAGATGGTGCGATCGCGGCCGTCGGACAGGCTGACGGTGGCCCCGCAATAACGGCGACCGATCGGCCAGGTATCGTCGGCCGCCAGATAGCGATGCTGGTGAATGCGCCGGAAATCGGTGATCTGCACATCCGGCAGATGCGGCACGTGATGCACCTGATAGGAAAAGCGGCTGGTGATCTTGTTCAGTACCCAAGGCTGACCGCAGACCCCGCTGTCTTCATCGGAATAGACCGTAAGATCGGCGGCCTGCACGGTCTGGGTGATACCGAGAGGCGCGGCAAGCGGGGTGCAGAGCGAAATCAGGGCGGCAAGAGCGGATTTGGCGAAGCGAGTCATGGCAGCCTCTCAAGGTCGATTGTGCGCACTGTGCGGATTCGCTCGGCGGCGGTCAAGCGGTTGCGTTGACAATGGTTTCCCAGTTTGAAACTGCTTTTTGACCAAAGCCGAATTTACACGGCACCGGAATGGCTCTGGCACGTTCATGCCCGGATCCAAAAGAGCGCGGGTCCCGGGTCGTCAATGAGCCCGCCTCAAGCCTGCTCGCCGGCCAGCCATTCCAACGACCAGTGCGCCGGCCGCCCCACCGCAAGCAGCCTGTGCAGGGCCGGCAGCAGCGTCCGCAACTCGCCCTCCAGCGTGAACGGCGGATTGACCACCAGCAGACCGCTGCCGTCGAGGCTGGGTTCCGAAGAGGCCGGCCTGATCTCGAATTCGATGTCGAGCAGCTTCGGGATGCCCGATTGCTTCAGCGCCTTGCGGAAAGCGATGATCGCCTTGCGGTCCTTGATCGGATACCAGAGCGCGTAGATGCCGCCTGGCCAGCGCTTGTGCGCCCTTATGAGCCCGTCGACGAGGCGATCGAACTCACCCGCTTCCTCGAATGGCGGATCGATGAGAACAAGGCCGCGCTTCTCCTTCGGCGGCAGATGGGCGCCGAGCGCCAGCCAGCCATCGAGTTCGATGATCCGGGCCTGGAAATCGCCGGCAAAGAACGTCCTCAGCCTCGCGGCATCCTTGGGGTGCAGCTCGATCGCGGTCAGCCTGTCCTGCTTGCGCATGAGATGGCGCGCAATCAACGGCGAGCCCGGGTATTTCTGGATGCCACCCTCAGGGTTGAGCGACCGTATTGTCTCCAGATAAGGCGCGAGCAGTGCTGCCACCGGCGCGGCAAACGGGGCATCGATCAGCCTGCCGATGCCGCCTTGCCACTCACCCGTCTTCTGCGCTTCGGCCGACGACAGATCGTAGCGGCCAATGCCGGCATGGGTGTCGACGACCCGAAACGCCTTGTCCTTCTGCTTCAGATACTCGAGCAAGCGCGTCAGCACGACATGCTTGACGACGTCGGCGAAATTCCCGGCATGGTTGGCGTGGCGGTAGTTCATCGTTTTGTGCCGTTATGCATGTCGTTGTCCCAAAACCGGTTCCCACTTTT
>NZ_RZPI01000042.1:0-16646 GCF_003998715.1 Mesorhizobium sp. M7A.F.Ca.CA.002.15.2.1 | reverse complement strand
ATGCCTTCCTGCACCAGGAGCCGCGAACCGGCGCAGCAGACCTGGCCCTGGTTGAACCAGATGCCGTCGACCAGGCCTTCGACGGCGCTGTCGAGATCGGCATCCTCGAAGACGATGAAAGCCGATTTGCCGCCGAGCTCCAGCGACAGTTTCTTGCCCGAGCCGGCGGTGGCCTTGCGGATGATCTTGCCGACCTCGGAAGAGCCGGTAAAGGCGATCTTCTGGACGCCGGGATGGTTGACGATGGCGACGCCGGCCTCAGGGCCGCCCTGGACGATGTTGACGACGCCCTTCGGCACGCCGGCACGCTCGCAAATCTCGGCGAACAGGATGGCGGTCAGCGGCGTGAACTCGGCCGGCTTCAGCACCACGGTGCAGCCGGCGGCGAGCGCCGGCGCGATCTTCCAGGCCAGCATCAGCAACGGAAAGTTCCACGGGATGATCTGGCCGACGACGCCGACACCCCTATGGCCGGGGAAATCCCTGTCCAGCGCCTGCGCCCAGCCGGCATGGTGGATGAAATGGCGGATCGCCAGCGGCACGTCGATATCGCGGCTTTCGCGGATCGGCTTGCCGTTGTCGATAGTCTCAAGCACCGCGAACAGGCGCTGATGCCGCTGCATGGCGCGGCCGATGGCATAGAGTACTTTGGCACGCTGATAGCCTGAGGCTGCCGACCACTTCGGCAGCGCCTTGGCGGCGGCCGCAACCGCCGCGTCGATATCGGCGGCATTGGCGTCCGAGACCTCGGCCAGCAGCTTGCCGGAAGACGGCTCGCTGGTCTCGAAGGTCTTGCCGCCGGCAGCGGCTTTCCAGTCGCCGCCGATGAACAGCGCCTTGCCGAAATCGCGCGCGGCAAGCCAGGCGTCGGCCTCGTTGCGGGCCTCCGGTGCCGGGCCGTATTCCATGGCGTGATAGCGATCGAGAATGTTCATCAGGTGCCTCCTTCACCCTCCCGCCTGGGAGGGTCGATCGGCAAAAGCCGATCGGGGTGGGGGTAAAGGCTTACGCCATCGCGTGGCGATGATTGGCCGAATAATGTCCGGTCAGATGATGCTCGAGCTGGCGCTCGATGTCGGTCAAGAGGCTCGACGCGCCGAAGCGGAACAGGTCCGGCTCCAGCCATGGCCGGCCGAGCTCTTCCTTCATCAGCACCAGCCAGTCGAGCGAGGCCTTGGCCGTGGAAATGCCGCCGGCCGGCTTGAAGCCGATGAGATAGCCGGTTTCCTCGAAATAGGCCCTGATGGCACGCACCATGGCGAGGCCGACGGGCAGCGTCGCGTTGACGCTTTCCTTGCCGGTCGAGGTCTTGATGAAATCGGCGCCCGCCATCATCGCCACCATCGAGGCCAGCATGACATTGCGCAGCGTGGCGAGGTCGCCGGTGCCGAGGATGACCTTCAGATGCGCATCACCGCAGGCGGCGCGCATCGAGACGATCTCATTGTAAAGCTCCCGCCACTTGGCGCCGAACACCAGGCCGCGCGGGATGACGACGTCGATCTCGTCGGCGCCGTCACGGACCGAGGCCTCGATCTCCTGCAGACGGGTCGACAGCGGCGCCAGGCCATGCGGAAAGGCGGTGGAGACGGCGGCGACATGGATGCCAGTGCCGCGCACCGCATCGACGGCGGTGGCAACGAAGGGGTGGTAGACGCAGACGGCGGCCGGGCGGATGATTTCACCTGATATGCCGAGGCCCTCGACAATGTCGCGGCGGAACGGGTTGATCGCCTTGGCGCAGAGCCGGCGCACGCGCTCCTCGGTGTCGTTGGAATTCAGCGTCGTCAAATCCATGCAGGCGACGGCGCGCAGCAGCCAGGCGGCCTGGTTGTCGGCCTTGATCGAGCGCCGCTTGGTCAGGCTGGCGACGCGCCGTTCCAGCGCCGAGCGATTGACGCTGCGCACCGATTCCATGAAGCCAAGGTCGAGCTTCATGCCGGGGTTGCGCGCAATGCGATGATCGTGCGGGACGGCTGTATTGGCGGCGGCACGCGCCGGCAGCGGCGTCACCTTGGACGGGCCGACATCGGCTTCGCGGATTGTGCTGCTCATCTCCTGCCCTTTCATTCAGCGACGTATGCCGAAGATAGCCCGTGAAGCCGTACTTCACGAGTCCTGCGGGCGGTCATAACCGAAAAAGGCGGCGAAAGCAGCAGTTTTTGACCGTGCGGTCAAAAACGTAGACTTCGAGATGTTGGTGCGGCTCAGCCGACGAAGGCGCGCTCGACGACAAAAGTCGCCGGATGGCTCAGCGAGCCTTCCTCGAAGCCGAGACTTTCGGCCAGTTCCTTGACGTCCTTCAGCATATGCATCGAGCCGCAGATCATGATCCGGTCGGTTTCCGGGTTGAGCTTGTCGATGCCGAGATCGCTGTAGAACTTGCCGGAGCCGATCAGCGCGGTGATGCGGCCCATGCGTGCCGATTCCTCGCGGGTCGTCGAATTGTAGAGCGTGACGCGCCCAGTGGTCAGTTCACCGATCAGCGGGTCGCTTTCAAGTGCTGCGACCAGCTCCTGGCCATAGGTCATCTCGGCATTGTCGCGGCAGGTATGGGTCAGGATCAGTTGATCGAATTTTTCGTAGGTGTCGGGGTCGCGCAGCAGGCTGGCGAAGGGCGCGATGCCGGTGCCGGTCGAGATCATGAACAGCCGCTTGGCCGGCGTCAATGCGTCGACCACCAGCGTGCCCGTCGACTTCTGGCGCATGATGACGGTGTCGCCGACCTGGATCTTCTGCAGCTCCGAAGTCAGCGGGCCGTCCGGCACCTTGATCGAGAAGAATTCCAGCTCTTCGTCCCAGGCCGGGCTCGCCACCGAATAGGCGCGGTACACCGGCTTCTCTGCATTGGGCAGGCCGATCATGACGAACTCGCCGGAGCGGAAGCGCAGCGACTGCGGACGGGTGATGCGGAACGAGAACAGCCGGTCGGTGTAGTGCTTCACCGAGACCACGGTTTCGGCATAGACATTGGCCGGAATCGGGAACTGCAGCGGTCGGGCGCCGACGGTGTTGAGAGCGGATGTGGTGTTCATCAAATCCAACCTTCTGGCCCAGCTCACGGACGCGGGCGCCAAACCTTCACCTGCGCGCCCGGACCATTCAGGTCCCGGCGTGCTGTTCGCACACTCCAAAGCGGCAAGCTCTTGTGTCCGGAATTTATTAGTATACAAACGATATTTGCGTCAAGATGCTCCCTTAAAACAGCTTTCCAAACTGACGCATATCCGTAGTCCGCGCATTTCGGGTTTCGACGATGGAAGAGAATATTTCGGCGCAAGCGCGCGATCCCCAGGGAAATGTCGTTGCCGGTATCGATGTCGGCGGCACCTTCACCGACCTGCTCCTGATCGACGGAAGCGATGGCGGCAGGGTGTATCTGGCCAAGACGCCGACCACGGTCGACAACCAGGCCTTCGGTGTCGTTTCGGCACTCGGCGCCACCGGATTTCCGATCGACGGCATCGACCTCATCGTGCATGGCACGACCACCACCACCAATGCGGTGCTCGAACGCCGGCTGGCGAAAACCGGCATGATCACCACGCGCGGTTTTCGCGACGTGATCGAGCTTGGCCGGCGCACGCGGCCGCAGGCCTATGGCATGACCGGCAGCTTCGTGCCGATCATCCCGCGCAATCTCAGGCTCGAAGTGTCGGAGCGCGTCGAGGCGTCGGGTGAGATACGCACACCGCTCGACGAGGCCGAAATGCGCGAGGCGGTGCAGACGCTGATCGCGGCCGGTTGCGAATCCCTCGTCATCCATTTCCTGCATTCCTACGCCAATCCGGCGCACGAGCGGCGCGCCACCGAAATTGCCGCCGAGCTCTGGCCGAACGGCTACATCACGGCAGGCCATGCGCTGCTGTCGGAGGCGCGCGAGTTCGAGCGCGGCGTCACCGCTTCGGTCAACGCCTCGGTGCAGCCGATCCTCGAGCGTTATGTCGAGCGGCTGCGCAAGGAACTGGCTGCAAAAGGCTATGCCCGCGACTTCCTGATCATGAACGGCAATGGCGGCATGATCTCGGCCCGCTTCGTCACACGTGAATCGGCCAAGACTGTCATGTCCGGTCCGGCCTCGGGCGTCATCGCCGCCGCCTACACCGGAAAACGTGCCGGCTTCGAAAACCTCGTCACCTACGACATGGGCGGCACTTCGACCGACGTGGCGCTGATCCGCAATGCCGAGCCGGCTGTCTCGAACGAGATCGAGATCGAATATGCCATGCCGATCCATGTGCCGATGGTGGCGGTGCACACGGTCGGCGCCGGCGGCGGCTCGATCGCCCGCGTCGACGCGGCCGGCCTGATCCAGATCGGCCCGGAAAGCGCCGGCGCCAACCCCGGCCCGATCTGCTACGGGCGCGGCGGCCTCGATCCGACCATCACCGACGCCAATCTGGTGCTCGGCCGGCTGGCGCCGAAGAAGCTGCTGGCAGTCGAAAACCCGGTCACATCAGAGCGCGTCACCGGCATCTTCGAGGAGAAAATCGGCAAGCCGACCGGCCTGTCCGGCGTCGAGGCGGCGGGCGCGGTGCTGCGGCTCGGCAACATGAAGATGGCCGGCGCCATCCGCATGGTGTCGGTGTCACGCGGTCATGACCCCCGCGATTTCGCGCTGTTCGCCTTTGGCGGCGCCGGGCCGCTGCATGCGACTGCCCTGGCGCGCGAACTCGGCCTGCCCAAGGTGCTGGTGCCGGCGCGTCCAGGCATCACCAACGCGCTCGGCTGCGTCGTTGCCGACCTGCGCCACGACTTCGTCAACACCATCAACCAGCCGGTGTCGGTGCTCGACGAAACGCGCCTTCATGGGGTATTGGAACGGCACCGAAACGAAGGCGAGGAGCTGATCGGCAAGGAAGCGGTAAAGCCGGAGACGATCCGCGTCACCCACTCCGCCGACATGCAGTTCGTCGGCCAGACCCACATCATCAACGTGGCGCTGCCGTCCTCCTCGGTGACCCGGGCAACGCTGCAGCAGCTTTTCGAAAAGGCCTATTTCGCCCGCTTCAAGGTCGAGCTGCCGGAAATCCGAGCCAATCTCGTCAATCTCAATACATCGGTCACCGGCGTGCGTCTGGCGATCGATCTGTCGCGCCTGATCGATCCGGCGGGGCGCGCAGCAACGCTGGACG
This sequence comes from Mesorhizobium sp. M7A.F.Ca.CA.002.15.2.1, assembly GCF_003998715.1. NCBI lineage: Bacteria > Pseudomonadati > Pseudomonadota > Alphaproteobacteria > Hyphomicrobiales > Phyllobacteriaceae > Mesorhizobium > Mesorhizobium sp. M7A.F.Ca.CA.002.15.2.1. The sequence continues at coordinate 11,511 of NZ_RZPI01000042.1, read as the reverse complement.
AGGCGCGGCGCGAAATCCGGCCGGTCTGGTATGCCGGCCGTTGGCACGACACGCCCGTATATGCGCGTGAAAAGCTGCCGCTCGATGCTATCATCGAAGGCCCGGCGATCCTCGAACAGATGGATGCCACCACCGTGCTCGAACCCGGCGACCGCGCACGCAGCGACGCTGACGGCAACATCATCATCGACATTGGCGAGGCCTGATATGGCAAAGCTCGACGCCATCACCCTTTCGGTCCTCCAGGCGGCCCTGCAGCAGGTCTGCGACGAGATGGACCTTACGTTCTCTCGCGCCGCTTTCTCGCCGGTCATCGCCGAGGCCAATGACCGTTCCGACGGCATCTATTCGGCTGTCGACGGTTCGCTGATCGCGCAAGGCAGCCAGGGCCTGCCGGTGTTCGTCGGCGTCATGCAGTATTCGACCAGGACGGTGATCGAGATGATCGCCGACGGCCGTTGCCTGCCGCCGGAACCAGGCGACATCTACGTCGTCAACGACCCCTATCTCGGCGGCACCCATCTGATGGATGTGCGCTTCGCCATGCCGGTCTACCGGGACGGCAAGATTTTCTGCTGGCTATCCAACACCGGCCATTGGCCCGACATTGGCGGCTCGGTGCCGGGCGGATTTTCAGCCTCGGCGACTGCCGTGGAGCAGGAAGGCCTGCGGCTGCCGCCGGTCAAACTGTTCAAGAAGGGCGTGCTCGACCCGGAAATCTACGCCATCATCTGCTCCAACATCCGCGTCGCCGACCAGCGCATCGGCGATATCAGGGCCCAGGCCGCCGCACTGCTGATCGGCCAGGATCGGCTGAATGGAATCCTGGATCGTTACGGTGACGAAACTGTTGTCGCGGCGATCGCCGAACTGCGCCGCCGCGCGGCCGAGCAGATGCGCGCCAACATCTCAGCCATTCCCGACGGCACCTACCATTCGAAGGCCTTTGTCGATTCCGATGGGGTGGTCAACGAGCCGCTGATCATCGCGCTCGCCGTCGAAAAACAGGGCGACACGCTGACCTTCGATTTCACCGATTCGTCAAAGCCCTGCGCCGGGCCGATGAACAGCGTGCTGGCGACGACCCTATCCTCGGTCTATCTCGCCATGCGCCACATTTTCCCGGATGTGCCGATCAGCGCCGGCGCGTTTGAACCCCTGATCGTCAAGCGGCCGGAAGGCACGTTCCTCGACGCCAAATATCCGCGGCCCGTCTCGGGCTGCGCCGCCGAGGTGTCGCAGCGCATCGCCGAGGCGGTGTTTGCGGCGATGGTGCAGGCATTGCCGGACAAGGTGACCGCCGCACCCGCCGGTTCCAGCGGCAATTTCGCACTCGGCGGCAACGACCCGGCACGCGGCCGCGACTACGTCATGTATCAGATCTCCGGCGGCGGTTATGGGGGCAATTCAGGCCATGACGGCCTGACCAATGGCTGCTCGACCATCGGCATCTCCAAGTCGCCGCCGGTCGAGATCATGGAACAGGCATTCCCGGTGCTCTACCGCCACTACGCCTTGCGTGAAGGCTCCGGCGGCGCCGGCAAGCATCGCGGCGGTTTCGGCCTCGCCTATGAGGTGGAAATCCTGCGCGGCGACGCCCGCGCTTCCTTCGTCATGGACCATGGCCGGTTCGGCCCGCAGGGCGCGCTTGGCGGCAAGGACGGCGCCGTCAACACGGTGACCGTCTTCCGCAACGGCGAGGAACACGTGCCGCCGCATTTGTCCAAAGAACAGGACATTGCGCTCAAGGCCGGCGACCGCGTGCGCGTCGGCACGCCGGGCGGCGGCGGCTATGGCGATCCGCTGCAGCGCGATGCCGATCTTGTGCTGCGCGACGTGGCGCTGGGGTACTACACATCAGAGGAAGCCACCGAAAAGTTTGGCGTTGTCCTCTCGGCCGGGGAGTTGGCCATCGACCGGACGGCCACCGACAAGCAGCGCGTCGGCTAACACATCACCGATCGCTCGCCTGGTCTGCTCGCCGCGCCGTGATCGCCGCAGCGCATGTCGTTTCCGTCTCCGCCGCGCGCCTGGAAGACCGTAGACTTCCCGCTTTCAACGGGGATCTCGAACATGCGTCTTTTCGGTCGTTTCGTGCTTGCCGCTTCCGTCGCCCTCACCCTTGCCACTGGTGCCGCCTCCGCCCAGGACAAAAAACTCAGGATCGGTACCGAGGGCGCCTATCCGCCCTTCAACTACGCCAGTGCCGACGGCACGCTGGGCGGCTTCGACATCGAGCTGGGGAAGGCGCTGTGTGCTGAGATGAAGGCCGAGTGTGAGTTCAGCGTGCAGGATTTCGATGGCTCGATCCCGGCGCTGCAGGCCGGCAAGTTCGACGCGATCATCAACATCACCATCACACCCGAGCGGGCCGAGAAGGTCGAGTTCACCCACAAATACTACCAGACGCCGCCGGCTATCGCCGTGCCCAAGGATTCGACCATCGCGGGCACGTCGCCCGATGATCTGAAAGGCAAGGCGCTCGGCGTGCAGACCGCGACCATCCACCAGAAATTCGCCGACCAGAAATATGCAGGCTCGACGGTCAAAGCCTATCCGACGGGCGACGATGCCCGCACCGACATGGCCAATGGCCGCCTCGACGCGATGATGGACGGCTCGATCATCCTGACCGAGTGGTTGAAGAAGCCAGACGGCGCCTGCTGCAAGCTGCTCGGCACGCTGACCGCCGATCCGGCCATTCACGGCCCTGGCGTCGGCATCGCGCTGCAAAAGGGCAATAAGGAACTGGCCGACAAGCTCAATGCGGCCATCGACGCGCTGCGCGCCAATGGCAAGTACAAGGAAATCAACGACAAGTACTTCTCCTTCGACGTCTACGGCAGCTGAGACGACAACATGCCTTCCGGCAGCGCCGGCTGGCGCTGCCGTTTTTCTTGAATGATGGAGACTTCCTTGGCTGAGCGGCGTTCCCCTTTCTACAGCAGCATCGTCGGGCTGGGCGCGACCATGGGTCGTGTCGGGGGCGATTTCATCTCCGCTAAAACCTATTCCGGCATTGCCGACGAGCATCTGAACACCCGCAAAAATGTCGGCGTGCAGGATCTCAGCACCATGGGCAAGATGGACATCAAGGGGCCGGACGCCGAGGCGCTGGTCAACCATGTCATCGTCAATAATGCCGCTGCCATGAAACCGGGCCAGGTCCGCTATTCCACGGTCTGCCGCGAGGATGGCGGCATCATGGACGACCTCACCGTGTTTCGGTTGGGTCCGGAGCACTTCATGCTGGTAACCGGCTCGGTCAACCGCCTGAAGATGCTGCCCTGGCTGTTGCATCACGCGCAGGGTCGCAAGGCCTATGTCACCGACATAACCGCAGCCATCGCCTTCCCGACCATCCAGGGCCCGCGCTCGCGCGAACTGTTGAAGGCGATGATCTCGGATGCCGATCTGGACGGGCTGAAACGCTGGTCGTTCACGTCAGGCCACATCAACGGCACGCGGGTGCTGATCTCGCGCACCGGGGTCACCGGCGAGCTCGGCTTCGAGCTGTTCGTGCCGGCCGACGAGGCCGCTTCGGTCTGGGACGCGCTGATGCGGACCGGCCGGGACTTTGGCCTGAAACCCTATGGCGTGCTGGCAATGTTCACGCTGGGCCTGGAAAAGGCCTATCCGGCGCACGGCATCGACATGGACGAGAGCCGCACCCCGTTCCATGTCGGCCTCGACCGCTGGATCAAGTTCGACAAGGGCGATTTCGTCGGCCGGCAAGCGTTGCTCAAGGTCCGCGACAAGGGCCTCGACGAGCAATGGGTCGGCCTGATCCTCGACGGCGACACGCCGGCCGCCACCGATGCCAGGGTCCTGGCCGATGGCGAGGACGCCGGCATCGTCACCTACAGCGATCACGGCTATTCCCTGGGCAAGGTGCTGGCCACGGCGCACCTGCGGCTGCCTTTCACCGCGATTGGCACCGAACTCAGCATAGACATCGATGGCAGGCCGAGCCGGGCGGTCGTGGCGCCGATACCGTTCTTCGATCCCGAGGGGGGGAGGTTGCGCGGCTAACTGGGCTTACCCTGGAAATCATTTTGGTCTCTCCTCAATGGTTATGATATTGTCTCGAAATGAAGTCTCCTAGCTCACGAGCCAGCCGTTCAGCCAAGACCGGCCAGTTCGTGCTGACCAGCGAGCGCGGCGAGAAAATCAGCGCCGTGGAAGGCATGACCTTATCGCCTCGCATGGCGAAATTACTCGCCCTAGGCGTACGACACGGACTGTCCGGTGATGAGCGGCGTTCGCTCATCAAGGAAGAAATCCGCAAGAAGAAATAGACGTTGGTCTACGCCGCTGAGTTCGATCCGCTGTGCTACCCCGGCACGACGGTGCTCATTAACCTGTTGGACATCCGCGACCAGGCTGAGCTTGATGAAGTCGAGCTCGCGCTGTTCCTGACTCGCGCTGACGAGCCATTGCCGGCAGGCGAACTCGACTACCGTCACTATCTCGGCCTGCACCGGCACCTGTTCCAGGATGTGTGGCTGGGCCGGTCAGCCGCGCACCATCCGCATCGGCAAGGCCGGCAATTGGTTCTGCTATCCCGAACACATCGCCACCGAGATGGCGCGGGTCTTTCGCGAACTCGGCAATCCCGACCGCTTAGCTCATCTCGACGGCACCAGCTTTGCGAAGCATCTGGCGCACATCGTCGCGGAGATCAACGCCGTGCATCCGTTTCGCGAAGGCAACGGCCGAACCCAGCTCACCTTCCTTGCGATGCTCGCCGAGCACGCGGGCCTGACATTCAATGACGACATCCTTGACGGGATCGCGTCATTCAAGCCATGATCGACAGTTTCAGCGGTTCAGAAGCGTCATTGCAAGCACTGATAGAAGATATCATCGCCTAGTTCGTCGGCCTAACAATCACCCCCGTCTATCCAGCCTCGCCACCAACCGATCCCCCACCCATTGGATGCCGCAGACCAGGATGATCAGCACGATGACCACTGCGATCATCACCGACGTCTCAAAACGCTGGTAGCCGTAGCGGATGGCGAGGTCGCCGAGGCCGCCGGCGCCGATCGCGCCGGCCATGGCTGACGCACCGATCAGCGTCACCAGCGTCACCGTGAAGCCGGCGACGATGCCGGGCAGGGCTTCTGGCACCAGCACCTCGCGGATGATCGTCCAGCGGTTGCCGCCCATGGCGCGCGCCGCCTCGATCAGCCCGCGATCGACTTCGCGCAGCGACACTTCGGCGATGCGCGCATAATAGGGCGTGGCGGCGATCGACAGCGGCACGATGGCTGCCCATGTGCCGATCGAGGTGCCGACGATCAGCCGCGTCACCGGGATCAGCGCCACCAGAAGGATGATGAAGGGCACCGAGCGGAAACCGTTGATGATGGCGCCGAGCGCCCGGTTCACCCAAAGGCTTTCGGCAATGCCGCCGCGTTCGGTAGCAATCAGCGCCAGGCCGAGCGGCAGGCCGAAGACCAGCGAGATGAGGCCGGAGGCGGCCGTCATCAGCACCGTCTCCCAGATCGAACGCAGCAGAAGTTCAAACAGGATTGGCGACATGGCCAAGCACCTCCACCCGCGCCTGGCGAGCCTTCAGGAATGTGATGATGTCAGCAAGATGATTTGCATCGCTGCCGGGAACCGAAAGGAACAGCGTGCCGACCGGCTGCTGCTGGATATGGTCGATGCCGCCATGGACGAGGCGGAAGGCGCCCGGAACCGCAATCGCAAGGTCGGACAGCAGCGGGCCGCTTGCCGCCTCGCCGGCCACGTCGACGCGCAGGATGGTTTCCGCACCGGCCGCCGGCAGCAGCCGCGCTGCCAGCTCGGCCGGCAGCTGCGGCCTGATGGCGCCGAGCAGGCTGCGTGTGATCTCGGAGCGTGGGTCGGCAAACACCGACCAGACCGGCCCTTGCTCGACGATGCGTCCGGCGTCGATCAACGCCACGCGGTCGGCGATGGAACGGATCACCTCCATCTCATGGGTGATCAAAAGGATGGTCAGGCCAAGCTGCCGGTTGATGTCCTTGAGCAGTGCGAGGATGGAGCGCGTCGTCTCCGGATCGAGCGCCGAGGTGGCTTCGTCCGACAGGAGCAGCGCCGGGCGCGCGGCAAGCGCCCTGGCGATGCCGACCCGTTGCTTCTGGCCGCCCGACAGCGACGCCGGATAGGCCTTGGCTTTCTCCGACAGGCCGACAAGATCGAGCAGTTCGGCGGCGCGCTTCAGCCTCTCGGCTTTCGGCCGGCCCTCGATCTTCAGCGGCAGCGCCACATTGTCCTCGACGGTCTTGGCCGACAGCAGGTTGAAATGCTGGAAGATCATGCCGATGCGCCGCCGCAGCGGCTGCAGGTCGCGCTCGCCGAGCCGGCTGATCTCGCGGCCCTCGATGAACACCTCGCCGGAGTCAGGCCGTTCCAGCCCGTTCAGGCAGCGGATCAGCGTCGATTTGCCGGCGCCGCTGCGGCCGATGATACCGAGGATCTCGCCCTTGCGCACGGTCAGCGAAATGCCGTCGAGCGCCGCCGTCACACCGAAATGGCGCTTCAGGTCGACAAGGCGCACGACATCCTGAGATGCGTCGGGCCGGGTCTGGGTCGGATCGGCGGTCTCCCCGGATGCCGTGATATGCTGGTTCATGAATATTCCTGTTCCCGAAAACGCAATCGCGGCCCGCGCCTGAGCGCGGACCGCTGTTGCTCTCGAACCGGGCTTCCGGCCGAGGACCGGATCAATAGGCGCTGAGGCCGGTGCCCTTGTAGACCTTGTCGAACTCGGCCTTCACCGCCTCGTTCTGATAGGAAGCCACCAGCGTCTTCACCCAGGCCTCGTTCTCGTTACCGGTCTTCACCGCGATGAAGTTGCGGTAGGGATTGTCGGCGATAGGCTCCTGCGCGATGCGGTTTTCCGGCGACAGGCCGCTTTTCAGCGCCCAGTCGGTGTTGACCACGGCCGCATCGAGATCCTCGACCGAGCGGCCGACGATACCGGCGTCAAGTTCCTTGATCACCACCTTCTTCGCGTTCTCGGCGATGTCGGCGGTGGTGGCCAGAATGCCGGTGCCATCCCTGAGCTTGATCACGCCCTCGTTCTGCAGCACGCGCAGCGCCCGGCCTTCATTGGATGGGTCGTTGGGCACGCCAATGACCGCGCCCTCGGGCAGGTCGGCAACCTTGCTGAACTTCTTAGAGTAGAGGCCGATCGGCCAGACGCCGGTATAGCCGACACGGACGATGTGGTAGCCTTGCGTCTTGATCTGGTTGTCGAGATAGGGCTGGTGCTGGAAGGCGTTGGCGTCGATCTCGCCGCGCTCCAGCGCTTCGTTGGGCTGGGTGTAGTCGTTGAATACCACCGTCTCGATGGCAAGGCCCTTTTCGGCGGCTTGCGCGACGACGACGCGCCAGACGTCCTCGTCCTCGCCGCTGATGATGCCGACCTTGATCGCCTTCTTGTCCTCGGCAAACGACGCATGCGGTGCAATCAGGCTGCCGATCGCGACGACTGAGGCGAACAGCAGAGCAAGGCCACTGCGCCGGTTGACGGTTGACCCGGGGGAAGATGGCAAAGTGTTCTTGAAGTCAGTCATGATTGATCTCTGCGGTTGTGAAGTCATGGCAGCGAGGCGGATTGCCTAGCCTTGGTCGCATCCTCAGAAATTCTATCAAGTTTATCAAAGAACGCGTTTCGCCATTCTCGCCAAAGCCGGGAATATTCTCTCAAAATTTTCAAGAGCGTGAGCAAAAGCCGCTGCTTGGCCGGCCGCAGCGGATCGCGGCGCGATCTTGCGCGCGTCTGGAGGTCGTCAGATTCTCAGAGAGCTCAGCGTGCCGTCAAAGCGCGATCCAGGCCGCCTTCAGTTCCAAATATTTCTCCAGCGCGTGCAGCGACTTGTCGCGGCCGAAGCCGGACTGCTTGACGCCGCCGAGCGGCACGGTGATGTCGGCGCCGCCATAGGTGTTGACGTGGACGACGCCGGCATTGATGGCGCGCACCATGCGATGCGCGGTGGAGAGATTGGCGGTCCACACCGCGGAGGCAAGCCCGTAGACGGTCGAATTGGCAAGCCGAACCGCCTCCTCCTCGGTCTCGAAGCGCATGACGCCGAGCACCGGCCCGAACACCTCCTCGCGCGCCAACTGCATGTCCTGCATGACATTCTCGAAGATCGTTGGCGCCATGTAGCTGCCACCGGTCTCGGTCAGCATCCGCTGGCCGCCGGTGACGAGACGGGCACCTTCTTCCGTGGCCCTGGCGACGAAACCGAGGTTCTTGTCCAGCTGTTCGGCGCTCGATACCGCGCCGACATCGCTGGTGAGATCAAGCGGATCGCCGACTTTGAGCCGCATGGTTGCCGAGAGCAGTTCGTCCATGAAGCGGTCGTAGACCGCTGACTGGACGAGAAGCCGCGAGCCGGCGACGCAGACCTGGCCGGAATTGCGGAAGATGCCATTGGCCGAGACGACCGCTGTCTGTTTCAGGTCCGGGGCGTCGGCAAAGACGATGTTCGGCGACTTGCCGCCGAGTTCGAGGAAGACGCGCTTCAGATTGGAGCGAGCGGAATATTCGAGCAGCCGCCTGCCGACCGGGCCGGAACCGGTGAAGGCGATGGCGTCGACATCCATATGCAGGCCGAGCGCCTCGCCGGTGACCGCGCCAAGCCCGGTGACGACGTTGAGCACACCGGCGGGCAAGCCGGCCTCGCTTGCCAGTTCGGCCAGCCGCAGCAGCGTCAGCGAGGCGATCTCCGGCGGCTTGACCACCACGCAATTGCCGGCGGCAAGTGCAGGCGCGATCTTCCAGGCACCGATCATCAGCGGGAAATTCCACGGCACGATGACGCCGACGACGCCGAGCGGCTCCTTGTGGATCAGTCCGAGCACATTCTCGGCCGTCGGCGCTATCTCGCCATAGACCTTGTCGATGGCCTCGGCATAGTAGCGGATGGTGCCTGCCGCCGACAGCGGTTCTGCCTTGTAGGCCATGCCGATCTCGGTGCCGTTGTCGCGCACACCGAGCACGGCGAGCTCATCGGCGTGTTTCTCGACCAGCTCGGCGAATTTCGTCAGCACCTTCTTGCGAAAGGCGGGTGTGGCGCGCGACCACGAGCCCTTCTCGAACGCCTTGCGCGCCGACTTCACGGCGCGGTCGATATCGGCGGCGTTGCCGTCGGCGATGCTGGCGAAAGGTCGGCCGTCGATCGGCGACGTCACCGGCAGGCTTGCGCCGCTTGTTGCCTCGACCTGCACGCCATCGATGAACAGGCCCTGCGCGCCGATCTCCGTCTTGCGCAGCGTTTCGATGGCATTCTGACTGATCATTGGTGACGGACTCCAAGGGAAACATGCAATGTGGTTGGCGCGCGGAATTCCCAGCCGCGAAACACCGGTTCCCTGCTCGGCACAAGGCTGAGATCGGGGAAGCGTTGGAGCAACAGCCGCACCGCAAGGCACATCTGCTCGCGTGCGAAGAACCGGCCCGAACAGAAATGATGGCCGAAGCCGAAGGCGGCATGGTTGCCTTCGTTGCGGTTGATGTCGAAGCGGTCGGGATCGGCAAAGCGGCTCTCGTCGCGGCTTGCCGAAGCGACGAGGGCGGCGACGGCAGCGCCGGCCGGGATCGTCACGCCGCCAATCTCGACTGCCCGCGTCGTCTGCCGCGTCTGCGTACCGATCGGCGCCACCCAGCGCAGGCCCTCGTCGACCGCCCTCGGCACGAAAGTCTCGGGATCGGCGAGCACCTGCCGCAATTGCTCGGGATGGGCCAGCAGGCCGGCGAGGATCGAGCCGGCGCCATGTCCGGGCTCCTGCATGCCGCCAAGCAGAATGACCATGATGCTGGGCATCAGAAAGTCGATCGGCCGCGTCGTGCCCTCCGGCATGCCGTCATGCAGCATATGCGACAGCGCCGAGTCATCTGGCTGGCGCGCAAGTCTTTCCAGCGTCGGCAGGATGGCGTCGCCGACCTCGGCACTGATTGCGTCGGCGATCTCCTGCCGTTTCGGATCGTTCTCGAAATTGATGGCGCCCTGGGCAAGGCCGTAGAACCAGCGGCGCAGCGTCGGCATATCGATGCCGGCAAGGCCGAGCGAGCGCGCCAGGCTGAGCGTCGACACCGGCTCGAAATAATCGGTCATCAGCTCGGCGGAGCCCTGGTTGACGATCCGGTCCAGAAAAGGTTCGGCAATCGACCGCACGAGGTCGCCGGCATAGGCGGCGACGGTGCGCGGCCGGTATTTCGGGTCGACGCCTTGGCGCAGTTGCTTGTGCGTCTCGCCATCGGTGGTCAGGATGGTCGGCTTGCCGAAGGAACGCTCAACTGGTGACGAGCCGACGACGGCGGAGAAGATCTCGGGCGACTTGGCGACGCTCTCGACATCCTTCCAGCGGGTGACGAACCAAAGATTGACCGCCGGCACGAAAGCGACCGGCGCACTGCGCCTGAGCTCTGCATAGATCGGGTAGGGATCGGCTTCCAATGCCTCGACGGTGATATTTTCGGCAAAGCTCAAATCCGCCACTCCCCTTGTGGTGTAAGGGGCGGCGTGGCATGCCGCCCCTTTGCTTTTCTCAATCTTTCAGCGGCTGGCCGAGGTTTTTGAACGCGACCGGATCGCGGCTCTTCAGCGCGCTGGCCAGCAGCAGGCCGACGATCGCGGCGATCAGCACCAGCCCCGGCAGGAACACGCCAAGGAAACCGCCGGCTCCCGACAGGCTGCCGAAATTGATGACGATCAAATAGATGATGATGACGAAGGCGATGAAGGTCAGCCCGGGCAGGATGGTGGTCTTCAGCGCATTCTCGTGGGCCGCCGGGTTGGCGCGGAAGAACATCACCACGGCAAGCGATGCCACCGCCATCATCGCGATGACACCGAGCGTCGCGACATTGGTCAGCCACGAAAACAGCGCCAGCACCGGATCGAGGCCGAGCACGGCGAACAGGCCGACAACGACCGCGGCGAGCACGCTCTGGATGACGGAAGCGACATGTGGGCTCTGGTGCACCGGATGCGTCACGCCGATCGTCTGCGGCAACAGCTTCTCGCGGCCCGAGACGTAGATGTAGCGCGCAACCGCATTGTGGAACGCCAGCACGCCGGCAAACAGGCTCGACACGAACAGGATGCTCATCGCCTGCGAAAGCATCGTGCCGGCGTAGCGGTCGGACAGGCCGAACAGGAAGGTCGTCGGATCCTGCAATCCCTGCAGCGTCGGCAGCAATTTGTCGACACCGGCGCCGACCGCCATCAGCCATGCCGTGAGCATGTAGAAGACGCCGATCAGCACGACCGAGAAATAGGTGGCGCGCGGAATGGTGACCTTTGGGTCGCGGGCTTCCTCGGCATAGATCGTCGTCGCCTCGAAACCGATGAAGGCGGCGAAGCAGAACAGGATGGCGATGGCCGGCGAGCCGCTGACGATCTGGCTCCAGCTGAATGGCGCCGCCGACAGGCCGCTATCGCCGCCGGTCTTGAGGATGGCGATATCGAGGATCAGCACCACAAGATATTCGCACAGCACCAGCAC
>NZ_RZPI01000429.1:0-4950 GCF_003998715.1 Mesorhizobium sp. M7A.F.Ca.CA.002.15.2.1 | reverse complement strand
ATCTGAGGTCGAGCGTGTCGAAGGCGAGCGTGCCGGAGATCACCGGTTGTGCTTCACCAAGCGAGAGGTCCAGCGCACCCATCCCCGGATTGTTGTCGAGTGCAATCGCCGTGTTGTCGAACTTGACGCGCCCGCCGGTCGCGGTGATCTTGCTCGAAATGCTGACCGAGCCGATCGCCGCACCCGGAGCGATGCCGGCCTGCGACCATTCCAGGACACGCCGCAGCGAGGGTGCCGAGAACTTCGCTTGACCGTCGAAATAGGTATTTTCAGACATGCTGGCCGTGCCGTCGAACGAGAAGGTGGCGGGCGCCGCCTTGAAGGACAGTGTCAGCGGCGCCGTGCCGCCGGCAAACAGCACAAGCGGTTTGGCCGAGGCGACGTCCAGCGCGACGCTTTCGCCCCGCCAGATGCCGGTTGCCGACAGCGTCGCATTGCTGTTCATCGCCGCCCAATTTGCCTGACCGTTCAAACTGCTCAGGATCTCGACGTCCTTGCCGCCGATGGAGGCTACCATGCGGCCGTCACGAAACTCGACCGTGCCGAAGGTGTCGGTAGGCAGCTTGTCGAGGTCCGGTTTGGCGGGGTCGGCGTTGACCAGGCCGCGCGCCGTGTCGATGGAGCGCGTGATGCGCCCGCCGGTCGGGACAGCGGGCAGGAAAAGGCCGGCAGGCGTGCGCTGGACCCGGATCGTCGGCCGCACCAGCCGCGCCGTCGAAAACACCACGTCGCCGCGCAAGGCCGCCATGGCGGAAAGGTCGACCTCGACCCGTTCTGCCTCGACCACCGGCGGCGCCTCGGTGTCGGTCCATTGTGACAGCGTCACATCGGTCAGGATGGCGCGGAATGTCGGCCAGACCTCGATACGCGGCGAACCGTCGATGGCGACACGGAAGCCGCTCCACGCACTCATTTCCCAGGCGATGCGGTCGCGCACGATACGGGTGGAGGCAATCAGCGGCAGGGCGGCAACGACCAGCGCGACGACGATCACGGCAGCGCCGATCGCCCATATTCCGCGCCGGATCATAGATGATGGCATATGGCCCCGTATGCTTCCATTCCGACAATCGCCCGACGGGTGTAACCCCAGGTGTCACCACGACCCCGGTCGTCACCACGGCCCCGGTCGTCACCACGACTCCAGTCGTGACCAGGACTTCCGGCCGTCACTACGACTTCAAGTTGTCACTACGACTTAGGGCTGAGGCATTTCAAGTCTTTATGGCCCGGCGATGGCATTTGCGCACATCTGGTCGCATCAGCCGAACAAAATCTTGCTCTGCTGCGCTGCGATATGCATAAGCGATGGCGACCGTGGAGGAACGATCATGGCTGCCGAACAACCGCTCTGGACCCCGACGCAAGACCAGATTGACGCAGCACCCTTGACCGCCTTCACCAAAGCCGCCGGAGTCAAAGCCGGCGTAGCGTTTTCCTCGTATTCGCAGCTTCACGCCTGGTCGGTCGAGGACCGTGAAGGGTTCTGGAGCCTGGTCTGGGATTTCTGCGGCATCGTCGGCGACAAGGGCGACAAGCTGCTCGTCGACGGCGACAAGATGCCCGGCGCTTCTTTCTTTCCCGATGCGACACTGAATTTCGCCGGGAATCTGCTGAAGAAGACCGGCTCAGGCGACGCAATCGTGTTTCGCGGCGAAGACAAGGTCGAGCGCCGGCTGTCCTGGAACGAGTTGCACGCGCTGACCTCGCGGCTGCAGCAGCTTTTCCTGTCGCTCAAGGTGAAGAAGGGCGACCGCATTGCCGCCATGATGCCCAACATGCCGGAGACCGTCGCCGCCATGCTGGCCGCCGCCTCGGTCGGCGCCGTCTGGTCGTCCTGCTCTCCCGATTTCGGCGAGCAGGGCGTGCTCGACAGGTTCGGCCAGATCGAGCCCGTCGTCTTCATCGCGCCGGATGGCTATTGGTACAATGGCAAGGCGATCGAAGTCGCCGACAAGATCGCCGCGGTCGCGGCCAAGCTCGGCACTGTCCGCAAGATCCTGGTCGTCGACTATCTCGGCACATCGAGCGATGTCGCCGGGATCATCGACAAGGCGGTGGCGCTGGAAGAGGCGCTGTCGCCCTTCGCCGGCAAGCCCGTCGCCTTCGAGCCGCTGCCGTTTTCGCATCCGCTTTACATCCTGTTTTCGTCGGGAACGACCGGCATTCCCAAATGCATCGTCCATTCGGCCGGCGGCACGCTGATCCAGCATGTCAAGGAACACCGGCTGCATGCCGGTCTCACCGACGGCGACCGCTTTTTCTACTTCACCACCTGCGGCTGGATGATGTGGAACTGGCTGGTGTCGGGGCTCGCTTCGGGTGCGACGCTGCTGCTCTATGACGGTTCGCCCTTCTACCCCGACGGCAATGTGCTGTTCGATTTCGCCGATGCCGAGAAGATGACTTTCCTCGGCACCTCGGCCAAGTTCATCGATTCCGTGCGCAAGGCCGGCCTCAAGCCGATCCGCACGCATGATCTGTCCACTGTGCGGGCAATCTCCTCCACCGGCTCGCCGCTGTCGCCGGAAGATTTCCGCTTTGTCTATGACGGCATCAAGAAGGACGTACATCTGGCCTCGGTCTCCGGCGGCACCGACATCGTCTCCTGCTTCGTGCTCGGCGTGCCGACGCAGCCGGTCTGGACCGGCGAGATCCAGGGACCCGGCCTCGGCCTGGCCGTCGATGTCTGGGACGACGACGGCAGGCCGGTCCGACAGGAGAAGGGCGAGTTGGTCTGCGCAAAAGCCTTTCCGGCGATGCCGATCGGCTTCTGGAACGACCCCGATGGCAAGAAGTACCGGGCGGCCTATTTCGAGCGCTTCGACAATGTCTGGTGTCATGGCGATTTCGCCGAATGGACCGAGCATGGCGGCCTCATCATCCATGGCCGCTCCGACGCCACGCTCAACCCGGGCGGGGTGAGGATCGGCACGGCGGAGATCTACAATCAGGTCGAGCAGATGCCTGAGATCCTGGAAGCATTGTGCATCGGACAGGACTTCGACAACGACGTGCGCGTCATCCTGTTCGTGCGCCTGGCCGCCGGCGTGCAGCTCGACGAGGATCTGGAAAAACGCATACGGGCAAAAATCCGTAGCGGCGCGAGCCCGCGTCACGTGCCGGCAAGGATCGTCGCCGTCACCGACATCCCACGCACCAAGTCGGGCAAGATCACCGAGCTTGCGGTGCGCGACGTGGTGCATGGCCGCGCCATCAAGAACAAGGAGGCGCTCGCCAATCCAGAGGCGCTTGAGCTGTTCAAGAACCTGCCGCAATTGGCCGAGTAGCTGCTAATGCATGTCGCTCAAAAGTGGCCCGGTTTTGAGGCAACGACACGTATGAAAAAGTGACTTCGGAATGGTTAACGAAATATCTCGCTAGAATTTACCTAGATTTCATGAGTGGTACACATTCGTAAATTTTCCGGCGCCCCGGTAAGGGGTTGTTAAGGTCCGGCGTCGATAGTCGCAGGTAACTTGAGGGAGAAATCCCGTTCCTCAGCCCCGAGGATCCGAATTCGCTCAAGCCCCCGTTGTGACAGCAATCCCATCTCTTAAGGCGCCTTTGGGCGCCTTTTTCTTTTTATCGGGATCGAAGCGTGGAGGGCTGATCTATTCCGCGAGCACACGGGTCGATGGAAAAGCGACCTCGACCAAGGTGCCTTCGCCCGGGGTCGAATTGATGGTGAACCGGGCACGGTTGGCTTCCACCATCGCTTTGGTCAAAGGCAGTCCAAGCCCGGTGCCGTCGCCGCGTCCGCGCTTCAGCGCGTTGATCTGCTTGAACGGCTTCAGCGCCTGCTCGATCTCGGCATGGCTCATGCCGATGCCGGTGTCGCGCACCCGCATGACGACGTCGCCCGACGTCTCATAGGCGGTCGAGACGATCACCTGGCCGCCGGCCTGGGTGTAGCGGATGGCATTCGACAGGATGTTGAGCGCGATCTGGCGCACGCTGCGCAGGTCCGCCACCACTTCCGGCAGCCGCGAAGCGAAGCTGGAGCGGATGATGACCCGTTCGCGATTGGCCTGCGGCTGCATCATCGCCACCGTCTCGGCCAGCGTGTCGTTGAGCGACACCGCCTCATAGGCCATCTCCTGCTGGCCGGCCTCGATCTTGGAGATGTCGAGCAGGTCGTTGACCAGGTCGAGCACATGATTGCCCGAGCGGTTGATGTCGCGCAGATAGTCGCGGTAGCGGTCGTTGGCGACAGGTCCGAACTTCTCGTCGACCATCAGTTCGGAAAAGCCGATGATGGCGTTGAGCGGGGTGCGGATCTCGTGGCTGATGCGGGCGAGGAAATCGGTCTTCTGCGAGGACGCGCGCTCGGCCACCGCACGTGCCTGCGTCAAGTCCTCTTCGGCCCGCTTCCACTGCGTGATATCGCGAACGACGGCGCAGAAGCCGCTGTCGTTGGGCAGCCGGCCGATGGTCATGAACAGCGGAATGAAGCGGCCTTGCGATTCGCGACCGATCACCTCACGGCCGTCGTTCATGACACTCGCCACGCCGGGCTCGGACAGTCCGTTGAGATAGTCGCGTGCCGCGCGCTGACTTTCGATGGCAAACAGCGAGGCGAACGGCTTGCCGGTCACATCGTCGCTGTCGAAGCCGAACAGTGCTTCGGCCGGCCGGCTGATCGATCGGATGGTGCCGTCACGGCCGATCAGCACGACGCCGTCGGTGGCGGTGTCGATAATGGTGCGCATCTCGGCGATGCGCACCTTGAGCTCGGAAATATCCGGCTGCGTCTGCTCGTCGCCAACCACATGCAGGCTCGCCGGCGCATCATCCTCGCCGGAGCGTCGCACGACCAGCATCAGCGCCTTGCCGTCGCGCCAGGGGACAGAGCGCAAAATGGCCTCGATCGGGAATTCCTGTCCATCACGCGTCTTCAACCGCAGCGCGCGATCGGTGCCGTCGGAAACGCCGTCGTCGGCATAGGGG
>NZ_RZPI01000428.1:0-4956 GCF_003998715.1 Mesorhizobium sp. M7A.F.Ca.CA.002.15.2.1 | reverse complement strand
GACCTCCCGGCGCGCCCGGCGCGGAGGGACCTGGCGGACCTGCTGGGCCTGTCGGACTGCCCGGATCGGACGGGACACCTGGAGCGCCCGGCGATACCGGCGCGTCTGGACCTCCCGGCGCGCCCGGTGCGGAGGGACCTAGCGGACCTGCCGGACCTGCGGGACCGGAGGGACCTGCCGGACCGGTGGGGCCGGTGGGACCGGAGGGACCTACCGGACCGGCAGGCCCATAGTGCCTCCTTCTATCCTGGTCATGCCGCTACGGTTGGCGACGTGATCAGCAACTTAGAATCGAATCGTTTGAGGATAGCGGAGAGTATGACCGGCCCTCGTCTTGACTGCATGATCCAGGCTCCGAACCCGCCTGAGCTTGTCGCCGCGGAGGGGACGCGAGACTGGATGGATGCGACCGACCAGCATTTCGCCTACCGCTGCACGCCGCTTTCAATCGCCAATGCCAGCGGATGGGAATTGTTGAACCCCATAAATGTGACTGTTACTTGGAACGGATACAACACTACAAAAGACATCGCCTTCCATGTAAACGAACCGAACGTCACGCACCGATTCATCAGCTCGACCTTCGGGCACGGCATAGTAACCTTTCATCCGGGTTACGTGTTTCGCACCGAGCCGGGCTGGATGGTGTGGGCTCGCGGCTCTCCCAACCGGATGAAGGACGGAATCGCGCCGCTGGACGGCTTGGTGGAAACCAACTGGCTGCCGTTCAGTTTCACCATGAATTGGCGCTTCACCCGCCCTGGGTCTGTCACTTTTGCCAAGGGCGAGCCATTCTGTTTCATCACCATGATGCCAAGTGTCGCTATCGAGCAGGTGCAGCCGGTCATTCGTCCGATGGAGGACGATCCTGAGTTCCATAAAGAACATAAGGTTTGGAATAGCGAACGTCGACGGTTTTCGGCCGGCCTGCAGATGAACGACGAGCTTACCAAGGAGATGAAGTGGCAGAAGCACTATCTGCAGGGTGTTTCGCCGACGGGGAAATCGGTCGCGGATGACACTCACCGAGTAAAGCGAACTCTAAAGCGGCCGATCCACATCGACCAGTTGCGGGCCCAGGAAAAAGGTTCGCCAGTAGATGAAGCTAGCCAAGAGTAAGCGGCCTGTGCGCATTCCTCCAGTTGGATCGCTAGCATTTGGCCGTTCGATTAACGGGTCGGTTTCGAGCAGAGACGAAAGACCGGAATGCATCCGCCAGTTCGTGCGGTCGGGCTTTGTATTGGCGCTGGCGGCGCTCCTTGTCGGTTGCCTGGCGGATGGAAAAGGTAGCCCGAATACGGCTACAGAGTTAGTTCGCGTGAAAGCCGCTTACGCGAGGGAGCCGCATGAGGTCTTCATCGTCGATCGCAGCAAGTTTGACCAACGCTTTCTGCCTGTCGATGTGACGCCCCCGGAACGCTTGCCTGCCGGTACGGTGTTGATCGATACACGGCAGAGGTTCCTCTATCTATACCGCCTCAATGGGATGGCGCGGCGCTATGGTGTCGCCGTCGGGGCTAGCGGTTACAGTTGGTCGGGCATTGCCAGCGTAGGGCGTAAGGCGGAGTGGCCCGCATGGCATCCGACTGACGACATGCGTAACCAGTCGCCCGACCTGCCGCGCATGATCAGGCCCGGCACGCACAATCCGCTCGGCGCGCGAGCTCTCTATCTGTACAAGAACGGCGTGGATACGCTTTATCGTATCCACGGCACCTCAGAGCCCTGGACCATAGGAACTGAAGCGTCCTCAGGGTGCATTCGCATGCTCAACGAGGATGTGATCGAACTCTACAGTCTGGTGCCGAAGGGAGCAAAGGTCATCGTGAAGTGAAGCGAATTGAACAGGCACAGGCCAACGCTTGCTGTCGGATGCCGTTGGACAATACCCACGCCGGTGGCACAGGTGACGGCAGATTTCTGCTTCTATCCATATGGCGTCATAGAGGGAGAATTTAAGACATAGGCGTCGCTGCTCGTATCGATATCACTCGCGAATAAGGTTTTGGATACCTTAACCGTCATCTCTGTCCGTCATAATCGACGTTTAGGTATTCTTTTTTACACCTTTTGCGTGTATTGAAATAAAAAAATTCAATGGACGCGTCTATATGTCAGTTCTCGTCAGTGACGGCATGCCATTCGTCTTCCCGTTCGCCGTCGGCATCAGTCAGGGCGCGAACGTCCGAAGGACAAATCCAGGCTGATGGGTTGGCAATTGAACGGACCGAGTGAAAGGACCTATGATGAGGCGCTCTCTATTCATGCTGGTTTCCGCCGCGCTATTGAGTACCGCCGTTGCGGGTCCAGCGGCAGCGCAGACCGCCGCTGAAACAAACCAGACCCTTGACGCGCTGTTCGGCAGTCACACAACCTATCAGCAGTTCTTCGACAAGCTGCAGAAGGCTGTCAGTGCCGGCGACAAGCAGACCGTCGCGTCGATGATCGATTATCCCTTCCGCGCCCGGATCGGCGGCAAGGCGATCAAGATAAACGACGCCGCGCATTTCGTGACGGATTACGACAAGATCGTTACCGCCAAGGTCAAACAGACCGTCCTCAAGCAGACCTACCCGACGCTGTTCGCCAATTGGCAAGGCATCTCAATCGGTGATGGCGAGGTCTGGTTCTCCGGCGTCGGAGACGGCAACACCATCAAGATCACCGCGATCAACGACTGACACCTGGCGGAAGAAATTCCATTTCGATGACACCGACGCAACCGGTCGTTGACCACTCCGGAGGGGTTCACATGCTACGTTACATGTTCATTGCTTTGCTCGCGCTCGGCTCATCGTGGATGATCTCTGATGCCCGCGCACAATCGACCGTCGAATGCCAATCGAGGCACTATCAGTATGGCGAATGCTGGGCGGGCCCGCTGAGCAAGCCGCAACTCATTCATCAGACTTCTGGAAGTCCTTGTATTTTGAACCGGACCTGGGGCTACAATCCACGCAGCAAATATATTTGGGTCGCGCAAGGTTGCTCCGGAATTTTCGCCGATGTCGGCGGCTACCACCATGGACGTGGCGACAGCTTTGATCCCAATGCCCGCATGTATGACCATCGCGGTCATGACGTCGGCGCAGTGGTTGGCGGAGCTATTCTCGGCGCTCTGATCGAGGGGATGGCGGACGATCATCACAATCGACGGCACACGACGAGTAACTACCGCCCCGATAGCAGCTACAATGGTTGTCATGGCATGGGATGCAAGGTCGACAATCCTGACCAGGCAATCGATACCCGACCGCAATTTGACAGGCAGGGAGAGCCAAACTTTGATGTGCATGGCAACTACCAAGGATGCCATGGTGCAGGCTGCCTTGTCGACAATCCTGACGCGGAGTGAATTGAAGGACGAAGGAAGCCGGTCACGATTGTCAAAGCGGGGCTCTTAAATCTTTCCCGCAGCATCAATCTTGATCTTCATCCTGGCATCACCACGGCAGACTTCGTTCACCTGCTTCTTGGTTTCTCCTCGAAGCGGTGGAGGCAGCCGAACATGTTCTCTATCTCCTCCTGCATCGTGGCGGCGGCTGAGACGATAAGATCGAGGTTCTTATGATGTCGATCCATAGGGGCTTGTGCGGAAGCCTCTTTGTACCAAGAAATGCACCAAAAGAGAGCTGATATTCGGAAAAATCGTTGCGAATCAGGCCGTTATGGGAAATCGATGGCGGAGAGGGAGGGATTCCCTTTCACCTCTATGATACTGAAAATACTAGTCTTTTCGCGCTTTTTGTTACACAGTTTGTTACACAGCTACAACTACGATTTATAACCGCTCTAAGCTCGCAGCTTTTGGGCTCGCCTGCCCAATCCATCCGATCTGTCGAAACCGATGGCTTGTAGGACACTCCCGCGTGTGTACGTTGGGGCTTGGGTCAGAAGGTGACCCACAGCAAAGACGGGAGCGCCGCAGCGCAAAAGATCTCATCGGTCAAGGAACAGATAGTGAAGTAGCCTGTGACAATCGGCGCCAGCATCACCTCCAAAGCCGACCAGGAAAAACCCGCAAAAAACGTCGCCCTCAGATACCCCGTCGGCAATGAATATGGGACCGAAGTTGCGCGGCAGATCGGGCGTTAGATGCCTTCATGACATCTGAACCTGAGCAGGCTCCTACGCCGCGAGCCGGCACATTTCCGAACGGAGTTTCGTCCGGCTGCGCAAAAAGGTGCCCTGTCGAGACTTACTTGTTGGCCAAATGGCTTAGCAGGGACGAACTCGTGAAGAGATTGATAATGCAACACTATCAGTCGTTGTGCTGATCCGACAGGCTGTGCGTTTTGGCACGAAAATCATGGCGAAAAGCGCACCGGCACTTTACTCTCCAAATTATGATTCGCCTCGATCCCGCGACCGCCAGCTCCTCTGCGCCGCCCTCCGTTCCCGCGTGGGCGATCACAAGCGCCGGCGCGCCGAGTGACGGCGACGCCGCCTTCCGGGCCGGCGCCGCCCTGGGTGCCCTCGACACGCTCGCCCGCGCGCAGGCAGCCTGGGCCGGCGCTTGGCGGCAGCGGCTGGCGGTTCGCTGCGCCGCCTCCAGCATGCGGCTCGCCGGCCGCGCCGAGGATGCGGCCGCCTTGCGCGATGCCTGGCATTTGCGTCCCCTACGTGCTGACCCCGGTCCCGCAGGCGCCGTCTTTGGCGCCTGGCGGCAGTTGGCCAGGCAGCCGCCCGCCGCTACGCCCGGCCGGCTCGGGAAGATACTCGACCAGCTTGGCCTCCATTGGGACGGCGCCGCGCTCGCCGACCTTTGCACGCAGATCGAAAAACTCGGGGTATCCCAGCGGTCGGCGCCATTCGACGCCGCGGCGATCGCCGCTGAGGTCGTCGCCATGCGTCCCGATGCCGAAGTCTTTGGCTGGTGGCTCGCCGACCTGGTACTGGCGCAACGCCTGGGCTGGCCGCAGCCCCTGCCGCTCCTAATGGCGCAGGGTTTTGGAC
>NZ_RZPI01000427.1:0-4965 GCF_003998715.1 Mesorhizobium sp. M7A.F.Ca.CA.002.15.2.1 | reverse complement strand
TTCGCCGACATAGGTGACGCGCAGCGCCCGAATTGTGTGGCCGGCGATGGCAATCTCACGCACATGGCCGAACGGGAAGCTCACGTTTGAGACGTCGGCTTCGGTCACGGCCGAAAGCACGTCGCGCGCCCGAGGACCCATCAGCGACAGCGTGCCGAAATCCTCGGTGACATCGACAAGCCTGGCATCGAGCCCTTCGCCGATATGATCGCCGATCCACGAGGAATCATGCGTGCGGAAGCCTGTGCCGGTGACGATGTAGAACTTCTCTTCGGCCAGCCGCGCCACCGTCAGATCGGCCTCGATGCCGCCGCGTGTGTTGAGAAGCTGCGTGTAGGTCAGCCGGCCGACCGGCTTGCTGACGTCGTTGGCGCAGACCCAGTCCAGCGCCTTCAGCGCATCGGGCCCGCTCAGCTCGTATTTGGCGAAGGAGGATTGATCGAAGATGCCGACTTTTTCGCGCACATGCCGGTGTTCGTCGCCGACCGCCACAAACCAGTTCTGCCGGCCCATCGAATAGATGTCCTGCGGCTCGACGCCTTCGGGCGCGAACCAGTTAGGCCGTTCCCAGCCGAGCTTCGAGCCGAACACGGCATTTTGCTGTTTCAGCCTGTCGTAGAGCGGCGAGACGATGCGCGGCCTCCCGCTGGCATACTCCTCATGCGGAAAGCCGATCGTATAGTGTTTGCCATAGGCCTCCAGCGTGCGGTCGCAGACCCACTGACGGTCACGGTGCAAATTAGCAAAGCGCCTGATGTCGACCACCCACAGGTCGAGCGGTGCTTCGCCATCGACCACCCACTGCGCCAGCACCCAGCCAGCGCCGCCGCCCGAGGCGATGCCGAAGGCGTTGAAGCCGGCGCCGACAAACATGTTGGCGCATTCGGGCGCTGTGCCGAGAATGAAATTGCCGTCCGGCGTAAAACTCTCCGGCCCGTTGATCATCTGCTTGACGCCGACGGTTTCCAGTGCCGGCACGCGCGCGATCGCTTGGCTCATATGCTGCTCGAAATGGTCGTAATCATCGTCGAACAGCCT
This sequence comes from Mesorhizobium sp. M7A.F.Ca.CA.002.15.2.1, assembly GCF_003998715.1. Taxonomy (NCBI): domain Bacteria; kingdom Pseudomonadati; phylum Pseudomonadota; class Alphaproteobacteria; order Hyphomicrobiales; family Phyllobacteriaceae; genus Mesorhizobium; species Mesorhizobium sp. M7A.F.Ca.CA.002.15.2.1. The sequence continues at coordinate 3,927 of NZ_RZPI01000427.1, read as the reverse complement.
GAATTCCCAATCATTGGGGACGTCACCGCCGGGGAGACCAGTAGCCCAGGCCTGCGGGTTCGGCTCATAGCCGCCCATCACCAGCCCGCCGACCTCTTCCTTGAAATAGGTGCGCCGGTCCGGATCGCGGATGGTCGGCGCGTCGGTCGCCAGTCCGTCGATCTTCTCGGTGATGATGTACTGGTGCTTCACCGGCTGCAGCGGCACGTTGATGCCGGCCATGGCGCCGACCTGCCGCGCCCACTGGCCGGCGCAGTTGACCACCTTGTCACAAGCAATGTCGCCCTTGTTGGTCTTCACCGCCGTGATGCGGCCGTCCTTCATTTCGAAGCCGATGACGCGGACATCCTCGAACAGTTTGGCGCCATGCATGCGCGCGCCCTTGGCCAGCGACTGCGTGATGTCGGAGGGGCTCGCCTGGCCATCGGTCGGCAGCCAGGAGGCGCCGACAGGATCGCCGGTTTCCATGAGCGTCCACATTGCCTTGACTTCCGCCGGTGATAGCAATTGCATGTCCATGCCGAAGCTTTTCGCCGTCGTCGCCAGCCTTTTGTACTCGGTCCAGCGGTCGGCATTGGTGGCGAGCCTGAGGCAGCCGGTCATCTTCCAGCCGGTGGCAAGGCCGGTCTCGGCCTCGAGGCCCTTGTAGAGGTCGACGGAGTATTTCAGCACGCGGGTGATCGAAGCCGACGAGCGCAACTGGCCGACAAGGCCGGCGGCATGCCAGGTCGAGCCCGAGGTCAGCTTGCCTTGTTCGAGCAGAACGACATCGGCCTTGTGGTCGCGCGCCAGATGATAAGCCGTCGAACAGCCGATGATGCCACCGCCGATGACGACGATGGCGGCCTGGGTCGGCAATGTCATGATTTCTGCATCCCGTACTTCGTTCTGTAGTTTTCCAGCGCCGTGTCGAGCCGGGCGAGGTTTTCCTCGGTGTAGGCGACGTAGTCGATACCGGGCGCGTCGAGATAGAGCTCGGACACCATGCTCCACATCGCCTCGCGCAGCAGCGAGGCGCATTGCATGGCCGCGTGCGAACGGCGGATCGCTTCGTCCGGTTCCTTCATGAAATAGGCGGTCAGGAAGGCGAAGGATTCCTCGTCGCTCATGCCGGCGTTGGAGGCGGCGCCTGCGAGGTCGAACATCGCCGTGTTGAAGCCGGCATATTCGAAGTCGATCAGCCACAGCCTGTTGCCGTCGTCGAGAATGTTGGCCGGCAACAGATCATTGTGGCCAAAGACGATCGGCAGCAGTTTCTGCGCGCGCTCCAGTTCGTCGGCCAGCGTCAGCAGGCGCGGCAGGTCGCTGCGCTTGCGGCTGCCGCCTTCTTCAAGCGTGCGCGCATAGTCGCGAATGACATGGAACACCCAGAACATGAAGCCGGCGCCGGAGACGTGAGTGGGCATCTCCCGGTGAAAGGCGCGCATCAGGGCTGCGACGCGGCCAAGATTGGCGCGTACGTCCTCGGCGAGATAGGTCTTGGCGCCGAGAAACTCTGTGACCATGATGCCCGGTTCGGCATGGCGGACGGCCGGCGCGAAACCGGCGGCATGCGCCGCCCGCGCCGTCATCACCTCGCGCTCGCGAAAGACATGGTGGAACGGATAGTCCTTGCCGAAGCGCACGACGTGTCGTCCCGCCGCGTCCGTGACCACATAATTCGCGTTGCTCAGACCGCCGGGCAGCGGTGCGATCTCGATGCCACCGGTCCAGCAGGGCAGGGCGCGGATGCGGTCTTCGGCGGTCACGGAATCATCCCTGGTTTGCTGGGCTTCGACAAGGCGCCGTGAACAGCGCAACGACGGCGGGGAGAAACGTAAATAATCTCGTCGGTGCGGGACGCCAGGATCGGTATCCCGCACCGCACCGACGAGCCCCTTGGCCAGGTTTTTGAGCCCGGCATCCGCCCCCGCGGATCTGAAAATTCCTTGTACAGGCACGTTCCAAACGGCCTGATCGCTGAGTTGCGGCTCTGCCCCCAGTCGCAGATCTGAAGCCTGTTAATGTCTTTGATTTCACGCCAGGGTTTCCCGCTTGTCAATAAAAAGCTGTGACTTTTTTTGGGTATTTTGCCTGAAAGCATAAGGTAGTTCCTTTAAAAGCAATTGAATTACCTTAGAATCGGTCAAGAGCATCAGTTCGGGAAACCAGATGGCCCAGTCCAAACGACACGGCGAGATCCTGCGGCTCCTGCAGGAAGAGGGCACCGTCACCATCGCCAGTCTGGCCGACCGGCTGGGCGTGTCGCTCGAGACGGTGCGCCGCGACGTCAAGCCGCTGACCGGTGATGGCTCTGTCCTCAAGATGCATGGCGCCATCGGCCTGCCGTCAATGATCGGCGAAGCGCCGTTCGAGCGGCGCATGCGTGAGAACGCCGACGCCAAGCGCGTCATTGCCCGCATGGTCGCCGCCACCATCCGCGACGGGGAATCCATCATGCTCGACACCGGAACGACGACCTCGTTCCTTGCGCGTGAACTGCTCGGCCACCGGCGCCTGACGGTCGTCACCAATTCCTCGGACATCGCCCGCACGCTGGCCACCATCAACGGCAACAAGGTCTATATGGCCGGCGGCGAGTTGCGCAGCGATTCCGGTGCTGCTTTCGGCGCCTCGGCGATCGATTTTGTCAGTCGCTTCTCGGTCAGTCACGCCATCATTTCCACCGGGGGCGTCGACGCGGTGATGGGCGTCATGGATTTTGATCTGGATGAGGCCGAGTTCGCCCGCATGGTGCTGTCGCGCGGCCAGCGGTCCCTCGTCATCACCGATCACTCGAAATTCGGCCGTCTTGGTCTGGTCCAGGTCTGCGGCTTCGACAGCTTTTCCGAACTCGCCACCGACCGCTCGCCGCCGCACGACCTGGCCGCCGCCCTTGCGCAGGCCGGCGCCCGGCTCAGCATCGCCGGCGCGGAAGCCGGGTTCTAGCCGAAGACCAGCGATTGGTGGGCGCAGACGCCCGCAAAGGTGCCACCCGATACTGCAAGGGCGATGTTGTGCATCGAACGTGCCGCGTCGCCGGCGGCGTAGACGCCGGGCACGGTCGTCTGCTGCCTGTCGTCGACTGATATCACCGGGCCGAGGAGGCCTTCGGTGAAGCCGCAGCCGAGCTGTTCGGCCAGCGGGCTGGCCATGATATTGCGCGGAGCGGTGAACACCGCCCTGACGCCGGCCTTTCTGCCGTCGTCGAGGTGGACGATCAATCCGCCGGAGCCGTCTTCCTCTAGCTCGGCAACGCTGGTGGGCTCAAACCGCACCTTTCGGCTCTCCAGCGCGCGCATCTGCTCTGTGTCAGGCTCGAACAGGCCATTGCCGAACAGCGTGACATCGCCCCAATCGGTGATCAGCTGTGCCTGATGCATGGACATCGGACCGGTTGCGAGCACGCCGAGCGGCCCGCCGGAAACTTCGTAGCCGTGGCAATAGGGGCAGTGCAGCACGCTCTTTCCCCAGAGCTCGGCAAGCCCGGCAACCTCCGGCAGGATATCGCGCACCCCAGTGGCCAGTACCAGCCGTGCCGCGCCGAATGTCTCGCCACCCTCGGTGGTGATTTCGAAATCGCTGCTGCCAGCGGCAAGGGCCTTGTCGGCGCGCCCGTCGACAACCCTGGCTGTCGGATAGGCCAGTAGTTGGCGCCTTGCGTCATCCAGGATTGCGCCGGGCGCGCGCCCGTCATGTCCGAGGAAGCCGTGCGAATGCTCGGCAAAGCGGTTGCGCGGCCGGCCGGCGTCGATCACCAGCACCTTGCGTCCTGCCCGCGCCACCTGGATGGCGGCGGACAGGCCGGCAAAGCTGCCGCCGACGACGGCAAGATCATACTGCATGGCTGGAGACTCCAATGAGGTCAAAACGGCGGCGGAAATCGGCGGTCAGGTCAGCCAGCGTGATGCGGCTCAGCTTCTCCGCCAGCAGCCTTTCCGCGGCGTT
>NZ_RZPI01000426.1:0-4978 GCF_003998715.1 Mesorhizobium sp. M7A.F.Ca.CA.002.15.2.1 | reverse complement strand
GCGCGCCGGTCAGGCCGCCGGTAAATGCCAGCGGTGCGAACACGGCGGCCAGCGTCATGGTCATGGCAACGATGGCTGATGCGATTTCGCGCATACCGCTGAACGCAGCCTGCATCGGCGACATGTGATCTTCTTCCATGTGACGATGGATGTTCTCCACCACCACGATGGCGTCGTCGACGACCAGGCCGATCGCCAGCACCATGGCCAGCAGCGACAGAAGGTTGATCGAGTAGCCAACCGCGAACAAAAGGAAGCAGACGCCGATCAGCGACAACGGGATGGTGATGATCGGCATCATCACCGACCGGAAGGAGCCAAGGAACAGAAGGATGACGACGACGACGATGGCAACCGCCTCGCCGATGGTCTTGAACACCTCTTCAATCGAGGCGCTGATCTGCCCGGTCGCGTCGTAGACGACCTCGATCGTCATGCCTTTCGGCAGTGTCTCCTGAATCTGCGGCACCAGCTTGGTGAGCGCAGCCGCCGTGGTCAGCGGATTGGCCGCCGGCGTCGGGAAGATGGCGAGGAAGGTGCCTGGCTTGCCGTTGAACGAGACCCTGGTATCGGTGTTCTCGGCGGCGAGTTCGACGCGAGCCACGTCGCGCAACCGCACCACATTGCCGTCGGTCGAGCGCAGCGGCAGCTCGGCGAATGCCTCCGGCGTCTGCAATGTCGAGCGCACGGTGATCGAGGAAACGACATACTCGTTCTGGGTGTTGCCGGGCGCCGACAGGAAGTTGGAATTGTTGATCGCCGTCAGCAGTTCGGAGGCGGTCACGCCGCGCGCTGCAAGTTTGACCGGATCGATCCAGACGCGCATCGAGTATTCCTGGGCGCCGAAGATCTGCACGTCGGCGACGCCTTCGACCGTCGACATGCGCGGTCTGATGACGCGCTCGATATACTCCGTCAGCTGCTCCTTCGTCATGTTCGGATTCTGCATCGAGATGTACATCATCGCGAACTGCTGGCCGGTGCCCTTGACGATGACAGGGTCCTTCGACGCGTCCGGCAAAGTGCCGCGCACGCCCTGGACCTTGGACAGAACTTCGGTCAGCGCGACGTCGGGGTTCGAGCCGAGCTTCATCTGCACCGTCACGGTGCTGGAGGACGGGCGGCTGGACGAGGTGACGTAGTCGATGTTTTCGGTCGAGGCGACGGCGCGGGCGATCGGGGCGGAAATGAAGCCCTGGATCAGATCGGCGCTGGCGCCTGGATAGGCCGTGGTGATCGTGATGGCCGTTTCATCGACCTTCGGATACTGCCGGATCGACAGATTGAAGATGCCCTGGAAACCCAGGAGCAGGATCATGCAAGCAAGGACCGTCGAAAGAACAGGCCGGCGAATGAAGAGATCTGAAAAGCTCATTGCTGGTCGGCCTGCTTGTTCGCCGATTTGGTCGGGTCGATGGTGTTGTCCACAACGACGGACATGCCGTTGAAGAGGCGGTTCTGACCGGCGGTGACGACCTCGTCGCCGGCCTTCAGCCCCTCGACGATCTCGACCATGCCTTGATTGCGGCGGCCGGGCTTGACGAACACCTGCGACAGCACGAGCGCGGGCTTGTCACCTTCCGCCGCCGGCTTGGCCCCATCGGCAGCCTTGTCAGTTGGCTTTGCCGCATCGGCGGCAGGCTTGTCTGCATCAGCCGCCGGCGTCATGGCATCGGCCGGCTTGGTGTCCGCAGGCTTGGCGTCAGCCGATTTGTCGGCTGCCGGCGCAGCGGGTTTTTCCTCCGGCTTGGCAGCTGGCGCTGTCTCGGCGGGCTTGGCTGGCTGCACCACGAAGATGTAGTCGCCATAGAGACTTGTCGTCAGCGCCGTCTGCGGCAGGGTCAGCACGTTCTGCTCTTCGGGCAGCTCGACACGCACCTGCACGAACTGGCCGGGGGTCAGCTTGCCATCGGGATTGGCGACTTCCGCCCGGATGTTCACCAGCCGGCTGGACGAGTCGATCTTCGGGTCTATGCCACGAATGGCGCCTGCGAATGGCCTGTCCTCGCCGCCAAAGCCCAATCGAATCGTCTGGCCGATCTTGAGCAAGGCGAGTTGCTGTTCGGGAACCGTGAAATCGACCCGCATCGTGTCGAGGTCCTGCAATGTCACCACGGCGGTGCCGGGCGCCAGATACTGGCCGACATCGATCTTCGGGATACCCACCGTGCCGCCGAAAGGCGCCGTCAGCTGCTTCTGGTCGAGCACGGCCTGCAGCTTGGTGACTTGGGATGCCGAGGCCGAGGCCGCCGCACGCGCCGTGTCCAGCGTCGAGTCGGAGCCAACGCCACGCCTGGTCAGTTCGATGGCGCGGGCAAGTGAGGTCTGGTCTAGCGCGGCCTGCGCCTTCTGTGCATCGAGGTCGGCGCGCTCGACGGCGTCATCGAGTTGCAGCAGAACCGCATTGTCCGCCACCTTCTGGTTGGCATGGAAAAGGATGTCCTTGACGATACCGGTAGTCTCGACCGTCAGGTCGACACCGCGCACCGCCTTGACCGTGCCGATCGCCTCGACGCCTGGCGTCCAGGCCGAAGGCTTGGCGATGGTCGTCGAAACGGTTGCCGCCGGCGGCTTCATCGATGCGAAGTACTGCTTGATGCCGTTGTCGCGCAGGAAGTTGAAGCCGACGATGCCGCCGACCACGACGACGAGCAGGGCCAGAACCAGAACAATGATAAAGATACGGAGTATGCGCTTGAACAAGGAAGTCCCCTCAGTCGAAATCCGGCGCGAAGCGCGGATATCGGGACACATACCGACTGCGGGTCCCGATTTCAAATAATGGCGGTCTTCCTGTACCGTCTGGACGGTCTTGTCAATTGGGCCTAAGCTTGCGATGGGAGGCACCATGAGAGCCCAAAGACCGAATTCGCGCGAGAAGATTCTCGCCGCGGCGGCTGATGTTGCCCGGGAATCCGGACCAGGCAGCCTGTCGCTGGATGCCGTCGCCAGCCGTGCCGGCGTGTCGAAGGGAGGGCTCCTCTACAATTTCCCGACCAAGGCCAAATTGATGCAAGGTTTGGTCGAAGGCTATCTGCGCGAGTTCGAGCACGCGCTGGAAGCCGCCAGCACAAATGACAAGGACGAAAATCCCCTGGCCGTCTACATCAGGCTGTCGGCCAATGATTGCGAGGAAAAGCAGCCGTCGGCGTCCTGGATCTTCTCGGCCATCGCCGAGGATCCCGATTTCATGATGCCGATAAAGACCTTCAAGCGGCAGCTTTTCGAGCGGCTGAAGGGCGAGACGCCGGATCTCAAATCGCTGTTGATCTGCTATCTCGCCATCGAGGGATTGCGCAGCATGAACCTCTTCGATTCGGATGTCCTGTCGAAAGACGAGCGCCAGTTGTTGGTATCGTCGCTGCTCGAGATTGCCAAATAGGCGCCGCCCACCCGCTTTTCGGCAGGCCTGTTCGTGAACGCGGCGTTCGCCGGCGTCACACAGGGTTCATCGTGCGGACATAGCGTCTTCCCAGTTCTTTGCTGCAATGCATCTGGAGTGGGACATGGTGGACATAGTTTCTAGCGAGGCGGGCATTCCGAGACCGGATCATCCGCTGGATCAATCGGGCAGCGCGAAGTGGTTCCTGCCGGCCTTCGGCGTGCTGGTGCTCGTCGGCATCGCCTATGTCGGCTACGCGCTCAGCCAGGATCTTGCGGTGGCCAAGACCGTGCCGTGGATCCTGCTTGGCATCGCCTTGCTGATCGCGCTCGGCTTCGAGTTCGTCAACGGCTTCCATGACACCGCCAATGCGGTGGCGACGGTCATCTACACGCGCTCGATGCCGGCCGAATTCGCCGTCATGTGGTCGGGCGCCTTCAATTTCCTCGGGGTTCTCACCTCCAGCGGCGCGGTCGCCTTCGGCATCCTGTCGCTGCTGCCGGTCGAGCTGATCCTGCAGGTCGGCTCGTCCTCGGGCTTCGCCATGGTGTTCGCGCTGCTTGTGGCGGCGATCCTGTGGAATCTCGGCACCTGGTTCCTCGGACTGCCGGCGTCGAGCTCGCACACGATGGTCGGTTCGATCATCGGCGTCGGCCTTGCCAACCAGTTCATGGCGCCCGCCGGCAGCGCCACCAGCGGCGTCGACTGGTCGCAGGCGACCAATGTCGGCGTCACCCTGCTGGTGTCGCCGATCATCGGCTTCTTCGCCGCGGCGATCCTGCTCTATGTAATGAAGCTGCTGGTGCGCAATCCGGCGCTCTACGAGGCGCCGAAGGGCAACACGCCGCCGCCATGGTGGATCCGTGGCCTGCTCATCTTCACCTGCACCGGCGTCAGCTTTGCGCACGGCTCCAATGACGGACAGAAGGGCATGGGCCTGATCATGCTGATCCTGATCGGCGTCGTGCCGACGGCGTATGCGCTGAACCGCACCCCCGACATCAACTATCTCGAAGCCTACAAGTCTGCTTCGGTCAGCGTCGAAACGGCGCTGGGCAAATATGCCAAGCCCGGCGTCACCGTCGCCGATGCCAAGGCCGCCGTCCAGGATGCCGTGCGCACCAGGACATGGAGCGACCAGACGACGGTTGCGCTGCAGACCTACATCCACAACACGACGGCTGGCCTGCAGCCCTATGCCTCGGTCGAGACGGTGCCGACCGATCTGGTCAGCAACGCCCGCAACGACATCTATTTGATCGGCGAAGCGCTCAAGCTGATCGACAAGAAGCAGCTGCTGCCGATGGAGGCGGCCGATCTGAAAGCGGTCACCGACTATCACAAGGCCGTCGACAACGCGACGAAGTTCATCCCGATCTGGGTGAAGGTCGCCGTCGCGCTGGCGCTCGGCCTCGGCACCATGGTCGGCTGGAAACGCATCGTCGTCACGGTCGGCGAGAAGATCGGCAAGAGCCATCTGACCTACGGCCAGGGTGCGGCGGCCGAACTCGTGGCGATGGTGACCATCGGCATGGCCGATCGGCTGGGACTGCCGGTGTCGACGACTCATGTGCTGTCGTCGGGCGTTGCCGGAAC
>NZ_RZPI01000425.1:0-4983 GCF_003998715.1 Mesorhizobium sp. M7A.F.Ca.CA.002.15.2.1 | reverse complement strand
CCTCCTCCCAGGCCGCAGGCACTCCGCGCGCCGAAAGCACCTGCAGACCCCGCTCGGTGATGCCGCCCGGTGTCACCAGCTCCTCGAGCATCTGATGCATCGGCTGGTCTTTCTCCTCAATCAGCCGCCCGGCGGCCACGAACGTCATCGCCGTCAGCCGGCGGCCAATTGCCGGATCGAGACCTCGCGCGCTCGACCATTCAGTCGTCCTGCGGATCAGATCCTGCACCCAGCCATAGATGGCGGCATTGACCGTCGCCAACTCGAAGTCCGTTTCGCTGGCCAGAGCGATCGAGGGGCCAAGCCAGTCGAGGACCGCCCGCGCCTGCTCAAGGTCGGGGAAATAGATCGTCGGACTGGCACAGATTTCGGAAGCCGTGAACGGCATGGCGCGCACCGCGCGCGCAGGCGCGACAGCAAACCGCGATAGCGCTACGCCGGCGCAAACCGAAACCATTGTTTGGTCCGTGCGCCACGGCAGGCCAGCGACCGCATCCGGCGCATGCACGGGCCGCACCGCAACAATGACGACATCGGACTGTTCGACGAGATCGCGATTGTCGATTGCCAGCCGAAAACCGTGCCGGGCGGAGAGCGCCGCCGCCTTGCCCCGCGGCGACAGCACGATCGCCGCGGGATCAAGCCCGGAACGCAAGAACCCAGCCAGCATGGACGTCGCCAGATGCCCGACCCCAAGAATGCCTACAATCATTGTTGTCCCCCGGATTTGAACCTGCTGCTTGCCATTCACACGAAGTTGGGAAAGAAAGGCGGCTCTACAAAGTGTCGACACAGCCTGCATACAAATCAGATGAGAACCGACGTGACCGAACGAGCCGAGACCAGTGCCGATAGCGACCCGTCCCTTGCCGCTGAAGCGGAGACGCGCCGCGCTGCCGATAGCAGCGAACGCGCCTACAACACCATCCGCAAGCTCCTGGTCGAATTCAAGCTGAAGCCCGGAGAGCGCATCAACGAGGTCCAGCTTTCGCGCGGCCTTGGCCTTTCGCGCACACCGATCCGCGAGGCGCTGAACCGGCTCGCCTCCGAGGGTTTCGTTTCGCTCACGCCCAATCGAGGCTTTTTCGTCAGAAGCCTCAGCACCGAGGGCCTGCTCGATCTCTACGAGTTCCGCTCGATCATCGAGTGCGCTGCTTTCAAGCTGATGTGCGAGCGCGCCGACGACAGCGAAATCGACCGGCTGCGGAGCTACTGGGAAGCGATCGTCGACGCCTACCCGGACCAGCCGCCGGATGTCATCCTGGCCGAGGACGAAGGCTTCCATCTGCTCATCGCCGAACTCTCCGGAAATCCGGAACTTGTCGGCCAGCTCAGCTCCATCAATGCACGCATCCGCTTCATCCGCCGCATCCAGATCGAACATCCTTCGCATGACAAGGCGCAGATCACCTCCCATTCGGCCATCGTCGAGGCTGCCGTCAAGCGCGATGCCGAGAACGGCGCGAAACTGTTGCGCGAACATATCGAAATGACCGTCTCCGCCACGCAGCAAGCGCTCAAGGACGCCTTGCTCAAGGTTTTCGCGCCCGACAATGGCGCCGAGCTGAAGCGTCGCCGAAGGGCTCGCGACGCATAATCGATATCTGAGCACAAAATTGAACGCAATAGTGTCGACACTTTCTTGACGACGATCCCTTTGTCTGCTTCGATGGGCTTACACGGGGAAGAAGACCGCAACGGCCTCCCCTGTCGTAGTCAGCAGCTAAGGGGAACCATGATGAAAAAATCTATCGCCACACTTCTTCTCGGCGCCTCGCTTTTTGCAGCGCCGGCCATGGCCGAGCAGATTACCGTCGGAATGTCCGCGCCGCTCTCGGGCGCGCAGGCCTATTTCGGCAGCACCTGGCACAATGGCTTCAAGCTCTACGTCGACAGGCTGAACGCCGATGGCGGCGTCAATGGCGTCACCATTGCCTATGACCAGCAGGACGACAAGGCCGACCCGCGCGAGGGAACGCTCGTCGCCCAGAAATTCTGCGACAATGACAAGGTCGTGCTTGGCCTGGTGAACTTCAATTCCGGCGTCGCCCAGTCGACGCTGCCAATCTATGAAGACTGCACGCTGCCGACCATGACCTTCGGCTCCAATCCGTCTCTCACCAAGCAGGGCTACAAGTTCATGGTGCGCCCGGTGGCCAACGATCTGGCCGGCGCATTGTTGCCAGCCGAATATGCGCTGGGCAAGCTCGGCGCCAAGACTGCCGTGATCGTCAACGACAAGCAGGTCTTCGGCCAGGGCATTTCCGAAATCTTCGCCAAGAACTTCGAAACCGGCGGCGGCAAGGTCCTCGATACCATTGCCGTGGCGCCATCCGACGTGGACTTCACCGCTGTGCTGGCCCAGATCAAGTCCAAGAAGCCCGATGCGATCTATCTCGGCGCCGTCATGCCGCAGCTTGCGCTGTTTGCCAAGCAGATGCACGAGCAAGGTATCGCCGCCGTGCTAATGGTGCCGGACGGCGGCTACACGCCGGACCTCATCAAACAGGCCGGCGAAGCCAATGTCCAGGGCACGCTTGTCGCGATCCAGGTGCCGCCGATGGATGCCTCCCCCGAGATCGCCGATTTCGCCAAACTCTACAAGGCGAAATATGGTGAGGAAGCCGGCCCGTATTCGATCTACGGCTATGTACAGGGCCAGATTTTGGAACAGGTGCTGAAAACGACGAAAGGCCTCACGCGTGAGGACCTCAACGCGGCATTGCATGCAGTTAAGGCGAAGACCGTCGTCGGCGAGCTGGAATTCGACGAAACCGGCGAACTCAAAGTCGCCCCATCCTACCTCTACAAGGTGGAGGGAACGGGCTTCCATCTCGTCGGTTCGAAATAGCAGCCAGACCGCCGGAGCCGCATCGCTACGCGCGAAGCGGCTCCTTCACCTGTTGACGGGCGTGCCTGCCGCAAGTACGGGCGGCCACGTCGACCATTCCCCTTCCCGGTTCGACCGGTCCATGGGGTTGCAGGCACAGGACGCCGGCCCATGCTGGGAAATCTTATCCAACAAACGGTAAATGCCCTGACCATCGGCTCGATCTACGCCCTGATCGCGCTCGGCTACACCATGGTCTACGGCGTGTTGCGCATGATCAACTTCGCCCATGGCGAGATGTTCATGCTCGGCGCCTATGTAGCGTTTCTGGCGCTCAGCCTGCTGGTCGGCGATGTCGGGATGTCGGGCGCGCTGGCGCTTACCGCGGCCTTTCTCGTGGCGATCTTCCTCGTCGGCCTCATTGGAGTCGGCATCGAAAGGGTCGCCTACAAACCGCTGAGAAGCTCCACCCGGCTCGCGCCGATGCTGTCCTCGCTCGGCGTCTCATTGTCGCTCGTCACCGGGGTGCAGATCCTGGCCGGCCCACAGCCAGTCGCCTTTCCCAGCTTCTTCCCCGTCGTCCGATATCAGGTGATGGGCGGCACCATCACCTTGATGCAGATCGGCATCCTGATCGCCGCCTTCGTGCTGATGTTCGGCCTGCATGTCCTAGTCAACCGGAGCCGTATCGGCATCATCGTGCGCGCCGTATCGGAAAGCCGACCGACCGCACAGCTGCTTGGCATCAACGTCAACGGCGCCATCTCCATGGTGTTCTTCGTCGGGCCGCTTCTCGGCGCTGCCGGCGGCATCCTCTATTCCAGTTACTATGGCATCATGTCGCCCAGCATGGGCGCCGTCATCGGGCTGAAGGCCTTCACCGCGGCCATCCTCGGCGGCATCGGTTCAATCCCCGGCGCCATGCTCGGCGCCTTCATCCTGGCTTTTATCGAAGTGTGGGGAACCGCGCTGCTGCCCATTGTCACAAACGGCGTGCTCGGCACCGAGTATCGCGACGTTCTCGCCTTTGCGATCCTCATACTCGTGCTTCTGGTCCGTCCTGCCGGTATACTCGGCGAGGCCGTCTCCGAGGAAAGCATCGTGTACAAGAGGGAATTCTGATGGCCGCCGCCGACACTCTCGCCGCGGCCCGGCCGCGTGCGAACCGGACCATCTCCTGGCTCGTCTTCGCCATCGCGATCGCGCTGATCATGGCCACGCCCTTCCTGCCCAACTACCATGTCCGTGTCCTCAACAGCCTGCTGATCTACATCCTGCTCGGCATCGGCCTGAACATCGTGATCGGCTATACCGGGCTGCTGGATCTCGGCTTCGTCGCCTTCTACGCGGTCGGCGCCTACAGCTATGGGCTGCTGGCAAGCCCGCAGCTCGGCCTGCATATGCCGTTCCTGCTCATCCTGCTCGTCGCCGCCTGCCTGGGTGCGGTCACCGGCATATTGCTCGGCATTCCGGTGTTGCGATTGCGCGGCGACTATCTGGCCATCGTCACACTTGGCTTCGGCGAGATCATCCGCATCATCATCAACAATCTCGACTGGCTGACCGGAGGGCCGCAAGGCATTGCCCGGCTGGACAAGGCGTCGATCCTCGGCATACAGATTGCCCGGCCGATCGACTTCTTCTGGCTGCTGCTGATCACCGTGCTCATCGTCGGCACCGTGGTCTGGCGGCTCGAGCGCTCCATCCTCGGCAAGGCGTGGGCGGCGATCCGCGAGGACCAGGATGCCGCGCGCGGCATCGGCATCAACACCACCAATGCCAAGCTTGCCGCTTTCGCCACCTCGGCCACGATCGGTTCCATAGCCGGCGCGATCTTCGCCGCATCGCAGCGTTTCGTCAGCCCGGAAAGCTTCACGCTGCAGGAATCGGTGCTGATCGTGCTGATGATCGTGGTCGGCGGCATCGGCAACATCTTCGGCATCGTCGCCGGCGCGGCAATCCTGATCCTGCTGCCGGAGCTGCTGCGCGAATTCGCCGAATGGCGCATCCTCTTCCTCGGTCTTTTGATGATCTCGCTGATCATCGCGCGCCCGGCCGGCATCGTGCCGCGCAGCTTCGGGCCGGAGAAACTGATCCGAGGGCTTTTCGGAAAATGACGCTGGTCTTTCAGAGCCTTCGCAAGGTGTATGGCG
>NZ_RZPI01000424.1:0-5000 GCF_003998715.1 Mesorhizobium sp. M7A.F.Ca.CA.002.15.2.1 | reverse complement strand
ACACACTCTGCCGAAAGTGCCACCAATGCGGCCGACGCCGAATTCCATGCCGGCTGGTACGCGTTGCGCTGCCTGAACGACCCCAAGCTTGCCGCAACGCATTTCGCTCGCATCGCCGACCTTGCCCAAGGGCCGATGACGCTGTCGCGCGCGTATTACTGGCTCGGCCGTGCCGCCGAAGTCGGCGGCCCGGGCAACGCCAAGGATTATTTTGCGCGCGCCGCTGCCTACGGCACGACATTCTACGGCCAGCTTGCCGCCGAACGTGTCGGCCGGCAGGCGCTCAACATCGTCTATCCCTCGCCAAGCGCAGCCGACCGGCAGAACTTTGCCGGCCGCGAGGCCGTCAGCGCCATCAAGCGGCTGCAGGAGGCGGGCTACGACCGCTATGCCGAGACGCTCTATCGCGACCTTGCCGGGCAGTTGACCAGTCCAGGCGAACTGGCGCTGCTCGCTGTCCTTGCCGAAAAGCAAGGGAACCATTTCATGGCGCTGAAAATCGGCAAGATCGCCGGGGCGCGCGGCATTGATGTCGGCGCATTGTCGCATCCGCTCGGCGTCATTCCCGATTCGGCCGACATTTCCGGCTCAGGCAAGGCGCTGGCCTATGCGATCGCCCGCCAGGAAAGCGAATTCAACATCGGCGCCGTGTCGAGCGCCGGCGCGCGCGGGCTGCTGCAGCTGATGCCGGGAACCGCAAGGCAATTGGCGAAGAAGGCCGGGCTGCAGTTTTCGCAAACACGGCTGACCACCGATGCCGGCTACAACGCGACGCTTGGTTCGGCCTTCCTCGGCGAACAGCTCGACCGCTTCAACGGCTCCTACGTGCTGACCTTCGCCGGCTACAATGCCGGCCCCAACCGGGCCAGGCAGTGGGTGGGCAGATATGGCGACCCGCGCGGCAAGGACATCGACGCGGTCGTCGACTGGATCGAGCGGATTCCCTACACGGAAACAAGAAGTTACGTTCAGCGAGTGATGGAGAATTACGAGGTCTACAAGATGCGTATTTCCGGCGAATACGACATTGTCGGGGATCTGGTGAACGGGCGGAGTTGAGCCTTTCTGTCCTTCTCCACTTGTGGGAGAAGGCAAGAGCGCCTTTTATTGACCATCCCTGCCCTCGCCTGTAGCTGTCCAGATTGATACAGCGAGGTCGCACATTCCGATGGCAAGCGAGCAGCTTTTTTCCGACTTCTTCTACAGCGCACCGGACGGGTTAAAACTCCATGCGCGCGTCTATGGCGAGGCCAATTCCGGACCCTGGCCGGTTGTCTGCCTGCCTGGCCTGACCCGCAATGCCAGGGATTTTCACGAGCTGGCGCTCTATCTGTCGACGCATGCGGCAACTCCACGAAAGGTCATCGCCTTCGACTACCGCGGGCGCGGGCAGTCAGCTTATGATCCCGACGTCAAAAATTACAATGTCGGCGTGGAGGCCGGCGACATTCTCGCCGGGCTGGCGGCGCTGAACATCGGAGAAGCGGCCTTCATCGGCACCTCGCGCGGGGGATTGATCATCCATGTGCTCGGGACGATGCGGCCATCCGTCCTGAAAGCCATTGTTTTCAACGACATCGGACCGATGATCGAGACGGCCGGACTTGCCCATATCCAGTCTTATCTCGAGCGCGACCCGGCACCGAAAACCCGCACACAGGCGGCGGCCGCCCAGCGCAGCGTGCATGGCGAAGACTTCTCCGCTCTTGCCGGCGCCGATTGGGATCGGATGGTATGGGCTCTCTACCGCGAAACGGATGGTGGGCTGGTGCCGGATTTCGATCCGAAGCTGGTGGATACCGTTGCCAGTCTCGATCTGACGCAGAAGCTGCCTGACCTATGGCCGCAATTCGAGGCGTTGGCCGCGATTCCTCTGCTCACCATACGGGGCGTTAATTCGAGATTGCTGTCCACAGACACGCTCAAGCAGATGAGAGAGCGCCATTCCATGATGGAGACGATCACCGTCGAGGGTCAGGGCCATGCGCCGTTCCTCGAGACCGGCAGCCTACCGGGCGACATAGGCGCTTTTCTCGATCAGGCCGAGCGGAAGAATATCCTGAAGTAAATCCCATGACCGAACAAGGTCACGGGATAGCTATGATAGTATAGGCAAGTTTCTTCAGCCTACTTGGCTTTTGAACTTTTCCGAGTCGCTTTCGGCGACTCCTTAGCGGCGGCGGCTGCCCCGTCCCTCTTTTTCCGCTCTGCCGTCGGCGACGAAGGCGTCGTCACGGGCGAAGAAAACATGGGGCCTTCAGCGCAATTGCCGCCCGGCTGAGTCGATCGAGGCGTTTCCAGCACGATGACACAGCCATCGAGATCGTTGGTGGCCAGATGCGCGTAGCGCATCGTCATCGACAGCGTTTGGTGGCCGAGCCACATCTGCACGCGCCTGATGTCGATGCCGCCCTGGACAAGACGCGAGGCGCAGGTATGGCGCAATATGTGCGGCACCACCTGATCGTCGGCGCCGAGGCCGACTTCGGCCTTCGCGTCGTTCCAGATGGCACGGAACTGTGCCTGGCTGAGCTTGGTGAACGGTCCTTTGGGCCGACGACCCTCGGTGGGAGGCAGCTTGATGACCTCCTTGACCCGCTCGGTCATCGGAATGGTGCGGCTGCGGCCGGATTTGGTGATCCAGAAGGAGACGCGATGCTCCTGGATATCGTTCCAGATCAGCCCAAGCGCCTCGCCGAGACGGCATCCGGTGTCGACCAGGAAAACGGAAAGCCTGTAGGCATCCTCGCTGCGGCTCTTGATGGCGGCGAACAGGCGCGCCTCTTCGTCCCTTTCGAGGAAGCGAATCCGACCCGCCCGCTCCTTCTGGCGGCGGAACTCGGGCAGGCTGTGGATATCTCCCATCTTGTGAGCCTTGCGCAGCAGTTTGCTGAGGGCAGCCATCTTTCGATTGATGGTTGCGTTGCTGTTGCCGCGCTGGCGCAGGGTGCCGATAAGGTTGTCCAGGGTACTTTGGTCAAAGGCGCTGAAACGCTCACCAAGGAGAATCTCGTCTATTTCGCCGATGAACGAGCTGACATTATACTTATGCCGCCCATCATCCCATAATATGTCCCGATATGCTGAAAAAAGATCTCCGACCCGATGCGATTTTACTTCTCTAATCTTGTTGTAGGTGTATCGAATCTTCGGACTTTGAGAAGAAAACATCGAAAAATGATCAGAGGACTCGCCCTCTTGAATCGCTTCGTTCGTCATCATTTGCCACACCCCCGAGTGGGATAGGTCAGCCCTACCCGCTTGGAAGCGTCCTTTCAAGAGATTTTAATCACGCAGTTGTGATTTCATCCGCCCATCAGCGGATCCCACGAAACCACCCCACGGATTTATTCAGCTACCGTTACCCCCATCCTTCCGTTTGCCTTGATCCAGTCACGAAACAAAAACAGCCCGGGCGTTTGCGCGCCCGGGCTGGATTTCACCTGTAAGGAACCAGCCCTTAGAACGAGCGCTGGAAGCGGAGGATACCGCCGATGTTGCTCTTCTTGTCGGCATGGGTCCAGTTGGACACGGTGTCGTTGCCGACATTAAGGTAATCGACTTCGGCCGTAACCGTGAAGCCAGGAACCACGTCGTAGGCGATGTTCGCCGCGATGCCGAGGTTCTTGCCCTCGTCATATGACACCTGAGCGTTGAACGAGGTCTTCTCGTTGAACTTGTAGGTGCCACCGCCCCACAGTGCCCAATTGCCGCTCCACTGCTTGTACATGCCGCGACCACCAGCAGGGAAATTCAAGCTTGCGTCGGTGTAGTTGTCGTCGGTGCCGTAACCGCCCATGATGAACAGCGTCAGCTCGTTCGTCGCGTTCACGTCCAAGCGAACCTTGGTGGCGACTTCTTCGTAGTTGCTGTCATACGAAACAACGCCGGTGATTGCACCCCAGCCCTGCGTCCACTTCACACCGCCGACGACATGCGGAACATAGCTGTCGATCGTGTAGGCGCCATAGCCTTCTTCGAGTGAAACCACAGCCGAGAAGCCGTTGCCAGCATCGAAGTAATACTGGATGACGTTGGTGTCGAAGCCGCCATAGGGAACCAGCGTATCCTGGATGACGTTGCCGGCGTAGCCGACGAACGTATCGAAGGCCGATTCGTCCTTACCGACGCGCAGGCCACCGAGCTGGATCCAGGCGAAGTTCAGCGAAACAGGCTCGTTGCCAGCAGCATTGATGAACGGGCTCGTATCGCGTTGGGTGTTGCTGAAATTGAAGCGGGTCTCGGTGTAGGTCTTCAAGGTGCCGAGTTCGGTTTCCTGACCGGTCCAGGTCTTCAGCGTGAAGCGGGCTCTCTTGCGCCAGGTGTCGTTGCTCTCACCGATGTCCTGATGATCTGCGCTTCTTGCACCATCGAACGAGCCGACGTCGCCGCCACCGATGTCATAACGGATATAGCCGCCGATGCGCAGGCAGGTCTCGGTGCCGGGGATGTAGAAGTAGCCAGCGCCGTAGACGTCGCAAATCTTGACGTATTCAGCGGGTTCCGGCTCGGCGACGACGACGGCGTCGGCGGCGCGCGCACCGGAAACTGCGATCAGGGCCGCAGCGGAGCCGAGGAGAAGGCTCTTAATGTTCATTTTCTGACCTCCAGTCAAAAGTTAAAAAACGGGTCTGGGTATTCTTTGCTGAAGGACAGCGTTCCCTGCCCCATCCCCACTACCGAAAAAGATGCGCACCGCGCCGCTCCTTCGAAATCGACATTACCCATGAGGCGGCGAGGTTCAACCACGATCGTACCGGTGAAAGGGCTGCCTGGCTGCTATCCCCCGGCGTTGTTGCACAAATGACACGATTTGGCCTCACTCAGAAAGCTCTCGTTAACCATCAGGCCGCCGCACTCCCTTGTTTGCCGGCGAATCCGGCGATGGGCCGACGGAATCATGGCGAATTCCCGAGTCGCTAGCCAGGAAACAACCGCAGAACCGCCACATCCATGGGGGTCGCGGTTCGGCGCCTTCTTATTTTTGCATATAATGATGC
>NZ_RZPI01000423.1:0-5001 GCF_003998715.1 Mesorhizobium sp. M7A.F.Ca.CA.002.15.2.1 | reverse complement strand
CGCCGAGGAAAAGAAGGCCGGCATCACCGACATCAACCATTTCGCCTATCCGACCTTCGCCAAGGCGGCTCGCCTGCGCCGCGACAATCTCAGGAATTCCCAAAGCGACCTCGCCCAGCAGCGAAGCGCCGCCGAATCATTACTCGGCGAAGCTGAAGCGGAGCTTTCCAAAGCGGAAATGCTGGAATCGCGCGACACGAAGATCCGCGAAGCCGAAGTCGGTGGCCGCAGCGCCATGATTGGCTAAAACCCTGCCCTTGGCGACGTCAACGCTCGCCATCGGACTGGCGCATTGTCGCGGCTTGCGGCCCGGCGGAATACGCCCAGAAGAATGAAACCCGCCCTACGCGGCCCAATCCCCTTCATTCTCGGCAATTGCCCTTGCACGGGCATCCTTGATATCCGGCGCATGCTGCTCCGCCCATGACCTGATCTGGGTAAGCAGTCCCGCCAGGTTCTGACCGAGCTCGGTCAATTCATATTCGACGCGCGGCGGAATGACCGGAAAGATCTCGCGCCGTACCAATCCGTCGCGCTCGAGCACGCGCAGCGTCTGGGTCAGCATCTTCGGCGTGATGCCGTCAAGCTTCCGGGCAAGCTCGCCATTGCGCAGCCGGCCTTTGCGCAGCGCGCAAACCACCAGATAGACCCATTTGCTGGCCAGCATCTCCAGCACCGTGTGCGAAGGACACGTTCGCCGGAACGCGTCATAGCCGAAACCGCAATCATCTTCACTATCCATGAGGTGCGTATGTATCAGAAAGGTACATACTGGACAAGGGACTATTACTATCCAAATGATAGTGGCATCAACCGAGCAGGAGATATCTCAATGCGTGCCGCTATCCAGAATTCCGTCGGCGGACCCGACGTCCTTGTCATCGCCGATCAGCCCGATCCCACGCCAGAGGCCGGCGAAGTGCTGGTCGGTGTCAAGGCCGCGGGCATCAATCCGGTCGATGGCGCCGTCCGTGCCGGCTACTACCCCTTGCTCGGCGAGCCGCCCTTCATCCTGGGTTGGGATATCTCGGGAACTGTCGAAGCACTCGGCGCCGGCGTCACCGGCTTCAAGATCGGCGACGAGGTGTTCGGGATGCCGCGCTTTCCCAAGCAGGCCGCCGCCTATGCCGAGTTGGTTGCCGTACCTGCCGATCAAATCACACTGAAGCCGAAGGGCGCGGGCCACCTCGAGGCAGGCGCCTTGCCGCTGGCCGGCCTCACCGCCTGGCAAGGGCTTGTTCGCCACGGCGGGCTGAAATCGGGGCAGCGCGTATTGGTGCATGCGGGAGCCGGCGGCGTCGGTCATCTGGCGGTGCAGATCGCCAAGGCGCGCGGCGCCCACGTCGTCGCCACGGCCAGCCCGGGCCAGCTCGACTTCGTCCGCAACCTCGGCGCCGACGAGGTCATCGACTACACCAAGGGCGATTTCACCGACCAGGTTCGCGACATCGATCTGGTGCTGGATCCAATGGGGGGCGACCACGCCCAACGCTCGCTGAAGGTGCTCAAGCGTGGCGGCGTGCTGGTGTCACTGCTCGATGTCAGCGACGACACAAGGGCGCACGCCAGTGCGCGCGATATTCGGGTCGAGCGTATGTCGGTCTTCCCCGACAGGGAGGGCCTGCTGGAACTGGCTCGGTTGATCGATGCCAACAAGATCACCGTCCATGTGGCGAAGAGCTTCCCACTGGACCAGGCGGGGGCCGCTCACGCCTTCCTTGCCACCAAGCCGATCGGCAAGGTTGTGCTGTCGCTCTGAGCGGAACGGTGACCGTGAAAAACAGAAGGGCGCGGAGTTAGCCGCGCCCTTCATCTAAATTCGCAATGGTCAGTGCCGGTATTGCTGGATGCGTGTCGTGCGCAGCCCGGCAAGGCCGTATTCGTCGATCGACGCCTGCCAGGACAGGAATTCCTCGGTGGTGAGCTTGTAGCGTTGGCATGCCTCGTCCAGGCTCAAAAGCCCGCCGCGCACGGCCGCAACCACTTCCGCCTTACGCCGGATAACCCAGCGACGTGTATTGGTCGGCGGCAGATCGGCAATCGTAAGAGGGCTGCCGTCAGGCCCGATAACATATTTGACTCTCGGTCTAACCAGATCGGTCATCGTACTCTCTACAAAAAACTCAAAGACCCAATCCCCGCCACGTTACCGCCACAGCTTTAAAAATTGCCTAAGCAGACCCTAATGACTAGGTAAGGATCATGAACGCCGCGTTAGTCTTTTCGCCGGCATTTGAAACATCTGCCCGCAAACCCTGATTTGCCGGGGGAAAATGCATCCCTTGGCGAAGATCGGCCACAAACGGTGAATCGCCCTGCACGCTGGCGCGCCGGTAAAGCTTGACCTATATTCTCGACATTGGCATTGAGGCGCCGCGCAGAACGAAAGCATCATGAACAGTCTCGATCTTCCCGGACGTCCCGAAAACACCCGCATCGTCGTCGCCATGTCCGGCGGTGTCGATTCATCGGTCGTCGCCGGCCTGCTGAAACGCGAGGGCTACGACGTCGTCGGCGTCACCTTGCAGCTCTACGACCACGGCGCGGCGACGCACCGGGCCGGCTCATGCTGCGCGGGGCAGGACATCGACGATGCCCGCCGTGTCTCCGAGACGCTCGGCATCCCCCATTATGTGCTCGACTACGAGGAACGCTTCCGCAAGGCGGTCATCGATCCCTTCGCCGAGAGCTACGTCGCCGGCGAGACGCCGATCCCGTGCGTTTCCTGCAACCAGACGGTGAAGTTCGCCGACCTCCTGGCCACCGCCAAGGAGCTCGGCGCCGACGCGCTGGCCACCGGCCACTACATCCGTTCCGGCGCCAATGGCGCCCAGCGCGCGCTCTACCGTCCGGTCGACGCCGACCGTGACCAGAGCTACTTCCTGTTCGCCACCACGCAGGCGCAGATCGACTATCTGCGCTTTCCCCTCGGCGGCCTGTCGAAGCCTCAGGTTCGCGCCATCGCCGAGGAGATGGGGCTGGCGGTTGCCGCCAAGCAGGACAGCCAGGACATCTGCTTCGTGCCGCAGGGCAAGTATTCCGACATCATCGCCAAGCTGAAGCCAACTGCGGCCAATCCGGGCGACATCGTCCACATCGACGGCCGCGTGCTCGGCCGCCATGAGGGCATCCTGCGCTACACGATCGGCCAGCGCCGCGGCATCGGCATCGCTTCCGGCGAGCCGCTTTACGTCGTCCATCTCGATGCCGACCGGGCTCGCGTCGTGGTTGGCCCGCGCGAGGCGCTGGAGACGCACAAGATCTATCTCCGCAATATGAACTGGCTGGGCGACGGACCGCTCACAGACGTCCCTGCCGGCGGCCTGGAACTGTTCGCCAAGGTCCGCTCGACGCGGCCGCCGCGCCCGGCCGTGCTGCATCATCGTGCCGGTGCCACATGGGTGGAACTGGTAGACGGCGAGTCCGGCATCGCGCCGGGCCAGGCCTGCGTGCTCTACTCCGATGACGGCAACGAGGCCCGCGTGTTCGGCGGCGGCTTCATCGAGCGATCGGAGCGTGGCGCCGAGGCCGAGGCCATGCTGACCCGGCTTGCCGCCCGGCCGGACCAGATTCCCGCGGAATAAGATTCCCGCGGAATAAGATTCTTGCCGAATAAGTTTCCTGCCGAATAATCCGCGCTTCAGGAATTCGACTTGGTGTGGGTGACCGTGCCGGCGGTCAGGATGCGCAGCACCCTGATCGCTTCCTCGCCGCTGGTACGCGGTTCGGCACGCGTCTCGATGCACTGGATGAAATGCTCCAGCTCGCGCGTCAGCGGCATGCCCTGGGCAACCGCGACATAGGACGGCTCATTGGTGGTGAAGGCCCATTGGCCGCTGTCCTGCCACACCGCGTGGCGGTAGACGGCCAGCTTGCGTTCCCATGGCTCGACGTCGTCGAACACCGCCATTGCCTTGGTGCCGACCACGGTCAGCCGCCGCTCGCGATAGGGATTGAGACGCGAGGTGAAGAGATGGCTGCGCAGGCCGTTGGGGAAGCGCATGTGCAGATGCGCGAAGTCGCTGAGATTGTCGAGCAGGGCGGCCCCCTCGCCGCGCACCTCGATCGGCTCTGTGCCGGTGATCGCCAGGATCATCGACAGATCGTGCGGCGCCAGGTCCCACAGCGCGTCGTTCTCTGTGTGGAACTTGCCGAGGCCGAGCCGGTGAGAGTGGATGTAGCGGACCTCCCCGAGTTCGCCCTTGTCGATCAGCCCCTTCAGCGTCTCGAAGGCGGGGTGGAACCGCAGGACATGGCCGACCATGAAGACGCGGCCATTGTCCTTGGCCGCCTGCACCGCACGCTCGGCATCCGCCACCGTCAGCGCGATCGGCTTTTCCACCAGCACGTCCTTGCCGTTCTCGACGGCACGTACCGCAAGGTCGGCATGGAACTGCGGCGGCAGCGCCATGACGATGGCGTCGATATCGTCACGGACGAACAGCTGGTCCGGCTCGATCGCCAGGCAGTCCTGCTCGCTGGCAAAGCCTTCCGCGCGGGCCCGGTTGGTATCGGAGACCGCGTGCAGCGCGCCGAGCGCCTTGAGAGTGCGGATGTGGTTGCTGCCCCAGTATCCGCAACCGAGGACTGCTATGCGCGGCTTCATCTGTTTCAAACTCTAAAAACTCGTGGCCGAGACATAGCGACGTGCCCCTTCGAACTCAACCCCGGCGGCGACAACCAAATGTCGCCGCGGCAAAGCTTTTCGATAATGACGATAAGCCGGCAAGCCGGTTGCTTCGAAGCTTGACAGGCTCACCTTCCCAACCTTATATCCGCGCGACCTTGGCGAACGCCCCCGACATGCCCTTCGATTTGAGGCGGATTTCGGGCCTTTCGCCGCCCTGGCGGGGTAGCTCAGTTGGTTAGAGCACGGGAATCATAATCCTGGGGTCGGGGGTTCAAGTCCCTCTCCCGCTACCAAAATCCAGTTAAACCATGGAAATGGCTAAAAATTTATACGCGTTGGTAGCGCTTCCGGTTGAAATTGTTCAATAATTT
>NZ_RZPI01000422.1:0-5004 GCF_003998715.1 Mesorhizobium sp. M7A.F.Ca.CA.002.15.2.1 | reverse complement strand
AACCGGTGGCGATCGAGGATGCGCGCGAACACACCCAACTTGTCGTCACCGACCAGTCGGAGCGCACCAAGGGGCGCGACTTCGGCGTCTATGCCTACCGTACCTGGCGGCTGACGGATGTGCGCACCAAGCATATGCTGATGCGCGAGGGGCTGGGCTGGGGCGGGCTGCCGCGCTGGCTGATATCAGACGACCTGGCGAGCGGCCGGCTGGTCGAGATCGACCTCGAATCCTTCAGGGAGGTGAGCTCGCCGCTGTTTGCCATGCATCGCAGCGATCGCAGCCCGAAGCCGGCGGCGGCCTGGCTGATCGACCAGTTCAAGCGCCAGCTCGGCTGCTTCAACGAGTTCGAACCGGGCGAGGTGCCGGATGAGGAGCACGAGACAGCCCATCGATCAGCGCCATGAGCACGGCGCGGTAATCTTGCGCTGAGGCGCCGGCCTCGATGGCCAGGGCGGCACGGTCGCAGGCGGAGCCGAGCAGTGCTGTCAGCGCGTCGGCCGGCAATCTCGTCATCGTCTGCGCCCGCATCGCCGCGACCAGCCCTTCGCGCAGAGAGCGGTTGCCGTGGCGATTGTCGATCGCGTCCATGGCGGCGCGGCCAAGCACGGCCGGGCCGTCGAGCAGCAGCAGCCGCGTGCGTCCGGGCGCGCGCATGGCGGCGAGATAGGCGTCGGAGCCGGCAATCAGCGCGTCATGGGCAAACAGCGATGGCGGCGAGGCGCGCTCGATCTCCTCGGCGACCGCTGCCGCCTCCTGCTCGACCACGGCAGCAAACAGTGCCTGCTTGTCGGCAAAATGATGGTAGAGCGCGCCGCGCGTCACGCCGGCGGCGGCGACGATCTCCGGCGTGCCGGTCTCGGAATAGGATTTCTCCGTGAACAGCTTTCGCGCCGCGGCAATCAGGTGGGCGCGCGTGGCTTCGGTGCGGTCGCGGTTGGAACGACGCGCGAAATCTTGTTGCATACATGCAGCCTGTATGTTAATTCGGTTTACATGCAGACTGTATGTTAATTGACGGGAGAAGGAAAGATGAAGACCACGAGCTATTACCCGGTGCTGATGACCGGCGACGTCGCCGGCACGGCGGCCTTTTATGTGAAGCATTTCCGCTTCCAGCCCCTGTTCGAAAGCGACTGGTATGTGCATCTGCAATCGGGGGAGGACAGAAGAGTCAATCTCGGCATCGTCCAGGGCGACCATGAGACCATCCCGGAAGAGGGGCGGGGCCGCGCTTCGGGCCTGCTGATCAATTTCGAGGTTCGCGACCCGGACGCTGTCTATGAGCGCGTCGTCGCCGCCGGCCTGCCGATCCTGCGCTCGCTGCGCGACGAGCCCTTCGGCCAGCGCCATTTCATCACCAAGGACCCCAATGGCGTGCTGATCGACGTCATCAAGCCGATCCCGCCGAGCGAGGCGTTTCTGGCGCAGTATGCGGAAGGGGTGGCGGGAGCCTGAGCGCCCGCCTCAACTGGCCCTTGCCACCGGCGTCACCGTCACCTGGCTGACACCGGTGCGGCGCACGACGGTGCACAGCGTCTCGCGGCCGATGCGTTCGGCGTCGAGCATGCGCACCAGGTCGTCGACGCCGGTGACAGGACGGCCGTCGATGGCGGCGATGATGTCGCCTTCTTTCAGGCCGGCCTTGGCCGCCGGGCCGTCCTTCTCGACGCTGCGCAGGCGAACCGCCGTGCTGGTCGAGACTTGCGACAACAGGGCGGCGCGGCGCGGCAAACTGGCAGTGTCGGCCGAGACGCCGATGAAGGCGCGGCGGACACGGCCGAAGCGGATGATCTCCGAAATGACGAAATTGGCGGTGTTGGAGGCGACAGCGAAGGCGATGCCCTGCGCGCCATGGATCATGGCGGTGTTGACGCCGATCACCTCGCCGGCCGACGAAACCAGCGGCCCGCCGGAATTGCCGGGGTTGAGCGCTGCGTCGGTCTGGATGACGTCGTCGATCAGCCGGCCGGTCGAGGCGCGCATGGAGCGGCCGAGCGCCGAGACGACGCCGGAGGTGACGGTCCATTCAAAGCCGAGCGGATTGCCGATGGCGATGGCGATCTGGCCGCGCCGCAGCCGCTTGGAATCGGCGAGCGGTGCGACATCGGCAAAGCTGCCGTCGGCGCGCACCAGCGCGATGTCGGTGTCGGGATCGCGGCCGAGCACGCGGCCTTCGCGGGAGGCGCCGTCCGGCATCGAGACGCGCACTGTCCTGGCATCGCCGACGACGTGGAAATTGGTGACGACCAGTCCGTCCGGCGCGATGACGAAGCCGGAGCCGTGACCGCCCTGGCCGCCGACGCGTTCGATGCGGCAGACGGCCGGGCCGATGCGGTCGACGGCGTCCGCAACGGTCGTCGAATATGCGTCGAGCAATGTATCGTCAGGTTCGAATTTGGCTGCGGCGAGGGCCATGGAAGGGCTCCGTATTTTTCGGGCGAAAGGATGATTTTTTTCCTGTGCGCGTCGTTGTCCCAAAACCGCTGAGCACTTTTGGGCGACACGCACTATATGTGCGGAGCGGCTGGAACCGCCGCGACCTGACCAGATGGCCAGTCAAACCGGCAACTAGCCTTCAGGCGAGTACCTCTGAACGCGCTGTCGAGCGATATCTGGGGCATGGATGAACCCAGGAGACCAATATGAGCGATTTCAATCTGAGTGCGTTTTCGCAAGCCATCGCCGATCTCGCCGCCCAGGCGGCAGCGGCAACGGCTGGCTTCGCCACGCATCATCACCGCACGGCAAGCGCCTTCCACTGGCGTGACGGTTATTTCGTCACCGCCGAGGAGGCTGTCGAGGCCGGCGAGGAGATCGAACTGACGCTGGCCTCGGGTGAGGCGGTGAAGGCAGAACTGGTCGGCCGCGATCCGTCGACTGGCGTTGCCCTGCTGAAGCCGGCTACGGCCATCAACGCCGTGCCGTTGGCCAGGGCTGACGCGGTGCGGCCAGGCAACATTGCCATCGCCATCGGCAATAGCAACGGGTCGGCTCTGGCCGTTTCGGGCTCGGTAGGCGAAGTCGGTCCGGCCTGGCGCTCGATGCGCGGCGGCACCATCGACCGGCGCATCAATCTGGCCGTCGGTGCCGGCGGCCGTTTCGAGGGCGGCCCGGTTCTCGACGCCAAGGGTGCGCTGATCGGCATGCTGCTGTTCGGGCCGCGCCACCGGGCGCTGGTCATGCCTTACGAGACGATCGAGCGGGCGGTTGCGACGCTGCGCGAAAAGGGCCATGTCGCGCGCGGTTATCTCGGCGCCGGCCTGCATCCGGTACGCGACCGCGACGCGCATGGCGCGATGGTGATGAGCCTCGATGACGATGGTCCCGCCAAGGCCGCCGGTCTCTCTCTCGGCGATATCATCGTGGCGTGGAACGGTGAGGCGGTGCATGGCCCGCGCGACCTGATCCGCAGGCTCGGACCAGACAGTGCGGGCGCTTCGGTGACGCTCGGCGTGGTGCGCGGCGGCGAACAGCGCGATGTCGGGCTGACCATCGGCGAAAAGCCGCTTTCCTGAGAGGAGTGATGGACACGCTCACCAGCGACCGGATCATGCATGACGGTGCCGTCTCGCGGCGGCTGGTGGTGCTGATTGCGCTTGGCGATGCGTCGCGCGCCGAGCGCTTGGCGGCCTCGCTGGCCGCGAGCGATGACCTGCTGCCGGTGGTGGCCGGCAGGGCTGACGTCGCCATCGTTGACGACAGCAGCGGCGGTGCCGTGCCGGCCGCCATTCCCCGGGTTCTGCTATCGGGACGCGCTGGCGAACGGCCCGCGGGCGAGGTGTTGGCCGTCCTCCAAACGGGCGCGGACGATTTGTTGATCGCTGCGGCGGCGCGGCTGGCGGCGGCCGGCTATCGGGTATCGGGCGAGCGCAGAACCGGACGCCATGAGGATTTCCATACTGGCGATGGCGAGCCGTTCGAAGATGAAGCCTCCGACGAGCATGCCGTCCGTCCTTCGCTGTCGCCGCGCGAGGCGGAAGTGCTGGCGCTGCTGGCCGAGGGCGCACCCAACAAGGTGATCGCGCGGCGGCTGAACATTTCCGTGCACACCGCGAAGTTCCATGTCGCCGCAATCCTGATCAAGCTCGGTGCCGCCAACCGCACCGACGCGATTGCCACTGCGATGCGGCAGGGGCTGGTGCTGGTTTAGTCATAAACCCTACGCTGCGTAACGCGGTGTCCGGCGTGTCGGGTCTTGCGCTGTGGTCGCCCGCCGCGCAAAGCTTCGCGTCTGACGTGTTGCAAGGGAGGCGCAAGGAAATGTCGCTCAAGGGAAAGACGCTGTTCATCTCCGGCGGATCGCGCGGCATCGGGCTGGCGATCGCGCTGCGCGCGGCGCGCGACGGCGCCAATGTGACGATCGCGGCCAAAACCGCCGAACCGCATCCGAAGCTGCCCGGCACAATCTATAGCGCGGCAGAAGAGATCGAGCAGGCCGGCGGCAAGGCGCTGCCCGTGCTGTGCGACATCCGTGAAGAGGCACAGGTGGCCGAGGCGGTCGCCAGGACCGTGGAAAAGTTCGGCGGCATCGATATCTGCGTCAACAATGCCAGCGCCATCCAGCTCACCGGCACGCTGGAAACCGACATGAAGCGCTACGACCTGATGCATCAGATCAACACGCGCGGCACCTTCCTGGTGTCCAAAATGTGCATTCCGCACCTGAAGTTGGCCAGCAATCCTCACATCCTGAATCTGGCACCGCCGCTCGACATGAAGGCCAAGTGGTTCAAGAACCATGTCGCCTACACGATGGCCAAGTTCGGCATGTCGATGTGCACGCTGGGCATGAGCGCCGAGTTCGCCAAGGACGGCATCGCCGTCAATTCACTGTGGCCGATTTCGACCATCGACACGGCAGCCGTGCGCAATCTGCTGGGCGGCGCGACGGTGGCGGCAATGAGCCGTTTGCCCGACATCATGGCCGATGCTGCGCATGCCATCTTTATGCGGCCGGCGCGCGAAGCGACTGGCAACTTCTACATCGACGAAGAGGTGCTG
>NZ_RZPI01000421.1:0-5005 GCF_003998715.1 Mesorhizobium sp. M7A.F.Ca.CA.002.15.2.1 | reverse complement strand
ACCCTGTTCCCCCCCCACCCCGCCACTGAGAACCGCATTGCAGCCTTGCAGGCGATGGCGCGCGACATGGCCGGCAGCGAAACCCGGGCTGCACCGCGCCAGGCCCCAACGCCACGCCAGGCGGACGAACTGCGGCCATCCGGCCCGTGGGATCAGACAGCACGGCCCGAGCAGCCGGCGGAGCCCGCCAAGCCCAAATCCAACCCATGGGGTCGCAATCCGACCGGGCCCAGGGGCCGGTGGTCGTGAGCGTGGCGGACAGAGGACCTCGACGCACGGTTTCAGGTGATCAGGAACACAGGGACGGCGGCGACTTCGTCGCCGGTCTCGCCGCGCGCAAGGCAGCGGCCCGCCTGCTGGCCGCCGTCATCGATGCCAGGACACCGCTTGACGGGCTGACCGATCACGAGAACGGCCACCCGCAATACAAGGCGCTCGATTTGCGCGATCGCGGCCTTGTCCGCGCCATTCTGGTCACCGCGCTGCGCTATCGCATGACCATATCGGGGCTCTTGGCGCGGCGCCTGGAAAAGCCGCTGCCGCCCAATGCCACGGCGCTGTCGCACATATTGCATGTGGCGGCCGCACAGATCCTGTTCCTCGATATTCCCGACAGCGCCGCCGTCGACATTGCGGTGACCCATGCCAAGTCCGATCCGCGCACGGTGCGGTTCTCCGGCCTCGTCAATGGCGTGCTGCGCACACTGGCACGGGCCAAGGAAACGGAATTGCCTGCCGCCCTTGCCGCCACCGACGAGGCGCCCGAATGGTTTTCCGACAGGCTGAAGACTACCTACGGCAACGAAAAGGCCAGACAGATCCTCGAAGCGCACCGCGTTGAGGCGCCGGTCGACTTCTCGGTCAAGGCCGATCCCGGACTCTGGGCCGAAAAACTCGGCGGCATCGTCCTGCCGACCGGCACGGTGCGGGTCGAGAATCTTGTCGGTCCTGTCACCGAATTGCCTGGCTTTGCCGAGGGCGCCTGGTGGGTCCAGGACGCCGCGGCCAGCCTGCCCGCCCGACTGTTCGGCGATGTCACGGGATTGCGGGTTGCCGATCTCTGCGCCGCGCCCGGCGGCAAGACCGCGCAGCTGATCGTTGCCGGCGCGAAGGTCACCGCCGTCGACACGTCAAAAAACCGGCTTGCGCGGCTGACGCAGAATCTCGAGCGCCTCGGCCTGTCCGCCGAGATCGTCCAGGCCGACCTGCTCAAATTCGAGCCGAAGGAATTGTTCGACGCCGTTCTCCTCGACGCGCCCTGCTCGTCGACCGGCACGGTGCGGCGGCACCCCGACGTGCCATGGACCAAGACTTCTGCCGATGTCGAAAAACTGGCCGACCTGCAGCGCAGGCTGCTCGCCCGCACTGTGACGCTGGTGAAGCCCGGCGGCAGGATCGTCTTTTCCAACTGTTCGCTCGATCCGCTCGAAGGCGAGGATCTCTGTCGCGCCTTTCTCGCCGGCACGCCTGAAATCACCAATGATCCGCTGCTGCAAGGCGAGATCGCCGGCATCGCTCCATTCCTGACGCCGCAAGGCACGCTGCGCACCACGCCCGCCGACCTGGACCTCGGCGCGCCGGAACGCTCAGGCCTCGACGGCTTCTTCGCCGCTCGCATGCGGCGAGCCGGCTAGGGCTTGAACTGCCGGATTTGCTGCCTTTTTTAGGCAGGACCGGGGGCAGAAGCAGGTGAACCGGCCCGGGCTCGTGGAATTCGCCTTCGCACGAATCGTGCAATCATGTAGACTCGGCGCCGGGGTAGAGGACGATCAGGAGGGGTTTTGGCACTGGCTGCCAGCAGCACGACGCGTCTGTGGACGCTTGTCGCGAAGGAGTTCTGGCGCAAAACGCGCCGGCGCCTGCGCGCCGGGCCTGTCTATCGCTGGCGCTATTCCGGCCGCACGCCGGAACGTGTGCTGATCGCACCGCCGGACCTGCGCCTCGCCGACCCGCAGATCGCACTCGAGATCTATTACGGCCGCTATCCCCTGTCGGGGCATCTGGTCGAGACCGGCGGCAAGTCGCCTTTCCAGATCAACGTGCCCAATCACGGGTGGCAGAAGACGCTGCACGGCTTTCGCTGGCTGCGCCATATGCGCGCCGCCGGCACGGAGCTTGCCGCTGCCAATGCCCGCGCCCTGGTCTCCGATTGGATCACCATGCATGGCAGCCATATTTCCGGCATCGCCTGGGAGCCCGGCACGACGGCCAAGCGCATCATCGCCTGGTTGCAGCACTCCTCGGTCGTATTGCAGGGCGCCGAGTTCCCTTTCTACCGCGCCTTCCTGAAGTCGGTTGCCATGCAGATCCGCTATCTCAGGTCGATGGCGCGCGAAATGCCCGACGGCAAGGACAGGCTGCGGGCCCGCATCGCGCTCGCCTTCGCTGCCTTGTCCCTGCCGGCGCCGGCATCGGCGCTGCGTGGCGCGACCCGCAACCTTGCCGAGGAACTCGACCGCCAGATCCTCGCCGATGGCGGGCACATTTCGCGCAATCCGATGGTCGTCCTGGAAATCCTCGCCGACCTTCTGCCGCTGCGCCAGACCTATGCCAACCAGGCGGAAACGCCGCCGCAGGCGCTGATCGGCGCCATCGACCGCATGCTGCCGGCGCTGCGCTTCTTCCGCCATCAGGATGGCAGCCTCGCCCGCTTCAACGGCATGGGCGCCACCATCCACGACCGCATCGCCACCATCCTGCGCCACGACGACACCGCTGGCGCGCCGCTGCTGCATGCGCCGCATTCCGGCTATGAGCGCCTGTCTATGGGCGGCACCACGGTCATCGCCGACACCGGCCCGCCGCCGCCGGTCGACGTGTCCAATGCCGCACATGCCAGCTGCCTTGCCTTCGAACTGTCGTCCGGGCGCCAGCACTACATCGTCAATGCCGGCATCGACACCTACGGCGCGGCTGAATTCCGGCCGCTGGCGCGCGCCACCGCCGCGCACTCGACCGCCACCATCAACGACACCTCGTCGGCGCGCTTCAGCCACTCGTTGCGCGTCAACGACCTGCTCGGTTCGCCGTTGATCGGCGGCCCGCAGCATGTGCAGTGCAAGCGCACCGATCAGAAAGGCGTTCAGGGTTTCATCGCCCGCCATGACGGCTATGTCGCGCGCTTTGGTTTCCTGCATGAGCGCGAGCTGAAGCTGTCGTCGAACGGCAATGTGCTGGCCGGCCGGGACCGCTTCCAGCGCCCCGGCAGTGCCGCGATCCGCAACAATGGCCGCGACTTCGTCACCGTCCGCTTCCACGTTCATCCCGATGTCAACCTTTTGCAGGACGAGCATGACCGCCTGGTGCTGGCCGCCGATCAGGCCGACACCTGGGTGTTCACATCGGCCGAAGTGGTGCCGGAGGTCGAGGAATCGATCTATTTCGCCGGTCTTGGCGGCCCGCGCCGCAGCCGCCAGATCGTGCTTGCCTTCAAGGCCTCGGAAATCGCCGAAGTCCACTGGCAGCTGACCCGCACCAGCATCGCCGGTTATCCGGAAAACAACTGACCTACCTGACCGCCGGTTTGATTTCCGGGCGGCATGTGCTACGGGCGCGGGCATCCACCACACCAGTCGTGAAAGGCCGCCAGCCCATGGCCGTCGCCGCCAAGAACATTCCCGCACCAGACCTGGTTCCCGTGCGCCGCGCCCTGCTCTCCGTTTTCGACAAAACCGGCCTCATCGATTTCGCCAAGGCGCTGGCAGCCGCAGGCGTCGAGCTGGTCTCGACCGGCGGCACGGCAAAGGCGATCTCTGACGCGGGCCTTCCGGTGCGCGACGTCTCCGAGCTCACCGGCTTTCCCGAGATCATGGATGGCCGCGTCAAGACCTTGCATCCCGGCGTGCATGGCGCGCTGCTTGGCGTGCGCGACGATCCGGAGCATTCAGCGGCAATGCGCAAATACGGCATCGAGCCGATCGATCTCGTCGTCTCCAATCTCTATCCGTTCGAGGAGGTCCGCCGCTCCGGCGCCGACTACGCATCGATCGTCGAGAACATCGACATTGGCGGCCCGGCCATGATCCGCGCCTCGGCCAAGAACCACGCCTATGTCGCCATCGTCACCGATCCCGGCGACTATGCCTCGGTGCTGAACGCGCTGGAGATGAACATCGGCTCGCTGTCGCTGGATTTCCGCAAGAAGCTGGCCGCCAAGGCCTTCGCCCGCACCGCCAGCTATGACGCGGCGATCTCCGGCTGGTTCGCCGAAGCGCTCGAGATCGAACACCCGACGTGGCGTGCCTTTGGCGGCAGGCTGGTCGAGGTGATGCGCTATGGCGAGAACCCGCATCAGAGCGCCGGCTTCTATATCGATGGCGACAAGCGGCCGGGCGTCGCCACGGCGCGTCAGTTGCAGGGCAAGCAGCTGTCCTACAACAACATCAACGACACCGACGCCGCCTTCGAGCTGGTCGGCGAGTTCGATCCGGCGCGTTCCGCCGCCGTCGCCATCATCAAGCACGCCAACCCGTGCGGCGTTGCCGAAGGCACCTCGCTGAAAGCCGCCTACGCCAAGGCGCTCGCCTGCGACCCGGTTTCGGCCTTCGGCGGCATCGTCGCGGTCAACCGCACCCTCGACGCCGAGGCGGCGGAAGAGATCGTAAAAACCTTCACCGAAGTCATCATAGCGCCCGGCGCCACTGACGAGGCAGCGGCCATCGTCGCGGCGAAGAAGAATTTGCGCCTGCTGGTCACCGGTGGGCTGCCGGATCCGCGCACGCCGGGCACGACGGTCAAATCCGTCGCCGGCGGTCTGCTCATCCAGGGCCGGGACAACGCTGTCGTCGACGACCTCGAACTGAAAGTGGTGACCAAGAGGGCGCCGACGCCGGTCGAAATGGCCGACCTGAAATTCGCCTTCCGCATCGCCAAGCACGTCAAGTCCAACGCCATCGTCTACGTCAGGGACGGCGCCACCGTCGGCATCGGCGCCGGCCAGATGAGCCGGGTCGACTCCTCACGCATCGCTGCCCGCAAGGCACTCGACGCCGCCGAGGCCGCCGGC
>NZ_RZPI01000420.1:0-5015 GCF_003998715.1 Mesorhizobium sp. M7A.F.Ca.CA.002.15.2.1 | reverse complement strand
ACAGGCATTGGTCATCGAGACGCCAGGATTGGCGGCCTGGATTTTCTTGCCGGCGGCGATGAAATCGTCCCAGGTCTTGATCGAAGCCGGATCGACGCCGGCCTTTTCGTAGAAGTCGCGGCGATAAAAGGCGGCCACCGGGCCGGAATCCCACGGCATCGCGTAGGCCTTGTCGCCCACTTCCAACTCGGTGCGCTTGAAATCGGGGAATTTTTTCTGGTCGTCGGCTGTGTAACCGAGCGTATGCAGGTCGACGAAGCAGTCGGGGAACTGGCTCCAGTAATTCTCGGCCTCGCCGTTCTCGATGGTGACGACATCAGGCAGCCCGACGCCGCCGGCGGCGCAGCCGGCGATCGACTTGTCGTAAGTCGGCTGGTTGCCGAGATCCTGGACCGTGACCTTGACGTCGGGAAATTGCTTGTTGAAGCCGGCAATGGTCGCTTTCAGCGATGAAGCCGCGACATTCCAGCTCCAGATGGTGATTTCGCCGGATTGCGCGAAGGCCGGGGCTGAGCCCAGGGCAAGCGCGAGCGCGGCGCAGGTCATTGTGATGCGCATTGAAATCCTCCCATTTCATTTGCTCTCTCACTGTGAGCGTGGCTAGACTATGCACCGGGCAAGGCCTGTCGCCGTCAAAGGGAATATGAAATTGGCGGAAAGTAAGATGCCTGAACGGCCGTTCTACCAGCCTGGGGCCAGCAGCGTGGAAGGCCTGCCGCTGCTCCTGCAGATGTTTCACACCAATCCGTTGGTGATGCTCAAGCCGCATTGGCACGCCCAGGTCGAGGTTAATTTCATCGTGCGCGGCAGCGTGCATTACCGCATGAACGACCACGAGATTTCGCTTTCGGCCGGCGAGATGTGCCTGTTCTGGGGTGGCCTGCCGCACCAGATGGACGATTTGTCCGACGACGCCATCTATGCCGGAGCGCATCTGCCGCTGGTGCATTTCTTCCGGCTGCACCTGCCCACGGACATAAGGCACCGGCTGATGACGGGCGCAACACTGGTGACATCGGCCACCGACCAGTCCGACAACCATAATTTCGAGCGCTGGAACCGCTACGCCCGGTCCGGCGACCAGGCCAAGGCCGAACATGCCGTCAACGAATTGCTGCTGCGGCTGGAGCGAGTGCGGTTCGAGCCCTATCGGCTGGTATCCGCAACTCCGACCGACCAAGAAACAGGCAGCCCCTTTGACCAGCAATCGTCGCGGAATGTCGGACGCATGTGCGATTTCATCGCCGAAAACTTCCTCTATGACATCGATTGCGTGAACATCGCCGCGGCCGCCGACATCCATCCCAAATACGCCATGAGCCTGTTCAAGAAATCCACCGGCATGACGCTCAATGAGTATGTGAACCTGTTGCGGCTGAGCTATGCGCAGGCGCTTTTGATGCATCAGGACGCCAATGTGCTGCGTGTCGCCATGGATTCGGGTTTCGGCTCGCTCAGCGCCTTCAACAAGTCGTTCCGCAAGCTCGCCGGCATGTCGCCTTCCGATTTTCGGCGCGGCGTGACCGGCGCCAGATAGGCGATGGCGACTTGCGGGCGCCCAGTGCCGCGAGCATTGCTGCGCCTCGACCGCCGGCTAAAAGACATGTCACGGCGTTTCAGCCTGCAATAACGACGCCGACCAGGGTGAAGAAGGCCAGATAGTGCCATGCCGTGCGCGATTCCGGCCCGCAAGCGGCATGGAAACCCGGGCGCCGCACGGCATCGCTTTTCCTGCCTGAAATCGCCACCTAGGCGCTGGACAGGCCGAATTCCCGTGCTATAACCCACGCGCTTTCAAGGGGCGCCCCACGGCGCCTCGATGAATTCCGGCCTGCGAGTTTTCGTTTGCCGGAACAGGCCCAGATAGCTCAGTTGGTAGAGCAGCGGACTGAAAATCCGCGTGTCGGTGGTTCGAATCCGCCTCTGGGCACCATCCCCTCCTGGTCCGTTCTGGGCACCCCCCGTCGCGTCGCCGCCTGCATCGCCAAGTGGAATCACTTTGCGCACATTGGCCCGCCGGCGGATTTAATTTGCTTGGCCACCCCTCAACCCTGGGGCAAACTGCCCGTTGGGGCTGCAGGAGGTGAAATGAGAGCACGCGCAGCAACGCTTGGGGATCTGGAGGATGTCTTTCGCGGTCTGTCCAAGCGAATGTCGGACGAATACGTCGCTGCCGGCAAGGACAGCAAGATCGCCTACGACAACCTTATGATGAATTTGAAGGAGGGCCGCGCGCACGCGCTTGTCGAGGGTGACAAGGCCGTGGCGATCATCGCCTGGCATGAGAACAGCGACGCCGCCGACACGCTGTTCGCCGCACGGGAGGACTTCTTCCGGGCCACGACCGTCCGTTTCTGCAAGCGGCATATCAGGCATATCCAGGCGCTCGCCGGCAACCTCGCCATCCATTCGCGCAGTTGGCTCCAGGGGCCGGATGTCGCAAGATGGTTCGGCGTCATCGGCTATGTCGAGCGCGGCCGGGAGAACGGCGCCACTTTGTTCGAGCTGCCGCCGGCTCGCATCGGCTAGGAAACCCTGGGCTGGTCAAGATCCCTTGCCGCAAACACCGCCACCCTCTCGCGATCGCCCGCACAGGTTCGTCGATGCGGGTCACCGTCTTCGGCTCCAGGATCCCTTGCTCGGCGGCCTTCTGAACTGCCTTAGCAAGCGGCTTGCGCCGGGCGCCGATTGGCGGGATGTTATGGGAGGGCAACCGGGGGGCAAACCGGCACGCCGAGACAGATATGGCTGCTGGAAATGTCACGAGCTTGCTTCGCCTTTCTTGCCTTTGTTGCCTTGGTGAGGCCGGTAGGGGCAGGCGAGTGGACGTCTCATCTGCTTGACCGCCCAAGCCTGGCAACCGCCTATTTTCGCCAAGCCGATCTTGTGACTGCATACGCGACCGCAATGGCGCGCTTCCGTCTGCAGCTCGCAGGGCGTGCCGGCGAAAACAACCTTGCGGTCCCTCTCGAACCACTGCTTTTGCGGGCGGAATTCCGTGCGCGGACATGGCGCTCGGCGGACGGCAGCCTGTTGCAAGGCTTCGCCGGCAAGGGCGGCTTCCGGCTGACTATCGGCAACTGCCTGGCGCGCATCTGCGCTGCCAGCGAATGCAGCGATGCCGGTTGGCCGGTTTACGCCTGCAGCGACGGAGGCAAGCGCAAGATGTCCGTCACGGATTTTGTGACGGCAAACTTCGGCGGCGTCTCCTACCGCCGATTGAGCGCCTCCCCTTCACAGGAATGACAGCGCCGACCGTCTTGCTGCGGCGTTCAGCAAAGGGCGGTGTCCCTCCTCACCGCAAACGCCGCCTGCACCGCGCGATTGACGGTGACCGGCAGGATCGACATGTGGTTCTCGCCGGCATGCAGTTCGAAACTGGCGCGCACGCCCGGGAGAGCATCAAGACGCTGCGCCATTGCCCGCGCGAATGCGTCGGTGCGTGTCACCTTTTTCTGCTTCAGGCGCTTTTCCTCGTCCTCGGCGCCAATCTGGAACGGCGCCAGCTTCTCGGTCTCGTACTCGCCGGCCGACAGGATCATGGTCGCCGCCAAACCATCGGGAATGGCGGCCTCGAAGGCTTCGAGAAAGCGGTCGATGGCACGCTCTTCCCAATAGATGGCGGGGCTCGCCGCGATCCAGGTCTGAAAGGAAGAAGGCCGCGTGAACAGGGCGTAGAGCGCAAACAGGCCACCGAAAGAATGGCCGTAAAGCGCCTGGCGGCTGGCATCGACCGTGACCCGGCTGGCGACCCACGGCTTCAGCTCATCCTCGATGAAAGCAAGGAATTTCCCTGCCCCACCGGTCCGGACTTCGGACGTGCCTTCGTGGAAGGGCGGGTAGGTCTTGCCTGGCGGCGGGCCGAGATCCCATGAGCGGCGCAGCGGATCATAGGCGCCGTCGACGGGATAGCCGATGGCGACGATGACGCCCCAGCCGACATTGGTGCCCGTGGGATAGAAGGCCTGCGCGCGCATGGCGTCGACCGCCGTGCCGATGACGGCGTTGCCGTCGGTCATGTAGAGGACCGGCCAGCCGGCCTCGGGCACCGGCCCGGACGGCACATGCAGGAATATCCGCCAGGGCGCGCCGCCCTGCGCCGGAACAAGATCGTGGACCGCCGTGTTGGCGATCAGGGCTGGCGTCGCGTTGGACATGGATATCTTGGACATGGATATCTCCAGGCAAAACGGTCAGCGGCGGCGCAGCAGCCACATCAGCACCGGGCCGCCGATCAACGTGGCGACGAGACCGGCCGGGATCTGGCGCGGGAAGATGGCGATCCGGCCCACCCAGTCGGCGGCGACCATGATCAGCGCGCCGGCGAGCACCGCGCCAATGGCCTGCGGCAGCGCACGGGAAAGGCCAAGGCGACGAGCAAGATGCGGCGCCATAAGGCCGATGAAGGTCAGCGGACCGACGATCAGCGTCGAAGCCGCGGTGAGTGCCGCGACGGCCAGCAGCACGAGAAGCCGCGCCCTCTTCAGGTTGATGCCAAGGCCCTGAACGGCGGCGGAGCCGAGCGGCAGGATGTCGAGCCAGCGCATGAAGAAAGGCGCGAGCGCGAAGAGGCAGACCGCGATACCACCGGTCAGCAGGGCGTCACCGACATCGACGCCATAGGTCGAACCGGTCAGCCAGTTGAGCAGCAGCATGGCGCGAGGATCGCCGGTCGCGGTGAGCACCAGGATCAGCGCGTCGAACAAGGCCGTCAGGGCAACGCCGGCAAGCAGCAGCCGCTCCGGCGCATAGGCGGCACGACGGCCGATCGCCAGCGTCACCAGCAAAGCGGCGAAGGCCCCGATCGTTGCCGCCGCCGTCTGAACCGGGCGCCCGGCATCGACGAGCGCAAACAGCGCCACCATCATGCCAAGGGCGGCACCGGCACTGATGCCCAGCACTTCGGGGCTGGCCATCGGATTGCCGGTCAGCCGCTGCATCATCAGCCCGGCAAGCGCCAGCATCGCCCCGGCACTCAGCGCGGCAAGCACGCGAGGCCACCGCCACGACAGCAA
>NZ_RZPI01000041.1:0-16673 GCF_003998715.1 Mesorhizobium sp. M7A.F.Ca.CA.002.15.2.1 | reverse complement strand
AGGTTCATCGCGCCCTTGATGATGCCGTTGGTCTCGAGGAATTCCTCGTCGCACTGGGCGATGATGTCGACAATGGCATTGCCGATGCAAAGCACGTCATAATCCGGCATCAAAATCTCCGCCAAAACCCGAGCCGGCTTCTTGCCACGCCGGCCGGGCGTGGTCTCGCGAGTTGAAATGGGTTGCCGCATGCGCTTGATCCAGCCGCCCTCACGCAGCTGCCGGTC
Organism: Mesorhizobium sp. M7A.F.Ca.CA.002.15.2.1; assembly: GCF_003998715.1. Lineage (NCBI taxonomy): Bacteria > Pseudomonadati > Pseudomonadota > Alphaproteobacteria > Hyphomicrobiales > Phyllobacteriaceae > Mesorhizobium > Mesorhizobium sp. M7A.F.Ca.CA.002.15.2.1. The sequence continues at coordinate 16,446 of NZ_RZPI01000041.1, read as the reverse complement.
CGGCTTCACGCAGCAAATCGTCAGCTTTGTCCGTCTTCTCCCAAGTGAACTCAGGCTCTTCACGCCCGAAGTGTCCGTATGTCGCCGTCTTGCGGTATATCGGCCGTAAGAGATCAAGCATCTTGATGATGCCTTTCGGTCGGAGATTGAAAACCTCGAGAACAAGGCGCTCGATCCTTTTTTCCTCGATCCTTGCGGTTCCGAAGGTATTGACCATGACAGAAACCGGACTGGCCACGCCGATCGCGTAGGCAAGCTGAACCTCGCAGACCTCCGCAAGGCCGCTGGCAACGATGTTCTTCGCGACATACCGGGCGGCATAGGCCGCCGAGCGGTCAACCTTGGATGGGTCCTTGCCCGAAAAGGCACCGCCGCCGTGACGCCCGGTCCCACCGTAGGAATCGACGATGATCTTCCGTCCTGTGAGGCCGCAGTCGCCGGCAGGCCCACCGACCACGAACCGCCCTGTTGGGTTGACCAGAAATCTGATCCCCGAAGTATCCAGGTGGGCCGGCAGGACCGGTTTTATGATCTCCTCAATGACGCCTTCGCGGACCGTGGCTTGTGAGACCGCTTCGTCATGCTGCGTTGACAGGACTATGGTATCCAGCGCCACCGGGCGGAGCCCTTCGTAGCGTACCGACACTTGAGATTTCACGTCCGGACGCAGCCAGCCAAGCTGTCCCGCTTTCCGGACCTCGGCCTGTCTTTTCGTCAAATGGTGAGCGAGTTGGATCGGCAGGGGCATCAATGTATCCGTCTCGTTGCATGCGAATCCAAACATGATGCCCTGATCCCCTGCCCCTTGCCCGAGATCCTGCCCTCGTCCTTCATCAACGCCCTGGCTTATGTCGGGCGACTGCTCGGTGAGGGCCAGAACGACGGCGCAACGTCGACCATCAAAGCCAATCGCATCATCGTCGTAGCCAATATCGAGTATCGTATCGCGGGCGACTTGGCTGTAATCGATGTGGGCATGGCTGGTGATCTCGCCAGCCACAACGACCATCCCCGTCTTCACCAACACTTCACAGGCGACGCGCGCCTTCGGATCGGTGCGCAGGACCGCATCGAGAATGGCATCGGAGATGTTGTCTGCCATCTTATCGGGGTGTCCCGCGCCGACGGATTCGGAAGAGAACACGAACTGCCTGGTCATAAAAATGCCCTCGCTTCAAGTGCTGGAGTTAGTGAGGAGTTTCTGGATTGGGGTGGCTTATCGGTCGGGGATGCCGGGAACATCGAACGCAGTGCAGAAGTCGGCAACGTCTCTTCGTACGCTCGCATGAACTTCCTGGTCATCGGGCTGGCGGCAGACCGAGTCGATGAAAGCGGCGATCTGCACCATCTCCGTTTCGCGCATGCCCATGGACGTCACCGCTGGTGTCCCTAAGCGGATGCCGCTTGTCAGCGCCGGATGCCGCCGGTCGCCCGGGACCATATTGAAATTCGCAATGATGCCTGCACGCGATAAGCGCTCCGCATAGGCTTTGCCTGACAGCGACCGGTCCCGAAGATCAAGGATCAGCATGTGATTGTCAGTGCCCCCGGTGACGAGTTCATAACCTCGCTCCAGAAGTGCCTGGGCCAGAGCCTTGGCGTTGTGGACGATCTGCTGACCGTAGACACGAAAGGACGAGTTCGCTGCTTCCTGCAAAGCGACGGCAAGCGCGGCGATAGTATTCATATGCGGTCCGCCTTGCAGAAGAGGGAACACGGCGCGGTCTATACGTTTGGCCAGATTGTGTTTGCTCTTCGGATGATGGAGGGGCTGATAACGGTCTTCATTCCTTGATAAAATGAAGCCACCCCGGGGACCGCGGATCGACTTGTGAGAGGTGCTGGTGACCACATCGCAATGGGACACGGGGTTCGGATGCACTCCTGCGACAACCAGGCCGCAGATGTGGGCGATGTCAGCCACCAGATACGAGTTCACCTCCGAAGCAATTTCGGCCATTGCCGCGTAGTCAAAAATACGCGGATAAGCAGTTCCGCCGACCCAAATTAGCTTCGGGCGTTCCCGCTTGGCGGTCTCGCGCAAGTGGTCATAGTCAATTTGCTGTGTCTTTTCGTGCAGCCTGTACGGGACGCGCTGATAATCGCTGCCGGAAAAATTGACGGACCAACCGTGAGTCAGATGGCCGCCTTCGGGTAAAGGCAAGCCCATGACTTTGTCACGGGGGCTCAAAAGCGCGCGATAGACAGCCTGGTTGGCTGGCGAGCCTGAATAAGGCTGGACGTTGGCATGTTCACTGCCAAATAGCGCTTTCAGGCGCTCGATCGCGAGGGTCTCAAGCTCATCGACGATCTCGTTTCCGGCGTAGTAGCGCGCACCGGGGTATCCCTCGGCATACTTGTTGGTGAAAATCGACCCGGTCGCTTCCAACACCGCCGAGGAGGCAAAGTTCTCGGAGGCGATCAGTTTGAGAGTTGTCCGCTCCTGACGCTCCTGTCTTAGAAGCAGTTCGTGAACGCGGGAGTCGACGGCGGCTAAGTGAGGCCGCCCGTAAGTGTCGGGCTGCGCGATGGCGCCGCCGGCGGAGTTATCCATGGTAGTCGCGCTCCATTTGGACTGATCTATTTCACGATCAAGCAGGCGGTCCCTTCAACCGCGCGTCTTGTATTGCTTCCAGGCGTTGTAGGTCTCTTTTATGATGGCCATCATCGTGGGGCAGGAGATCGACCACCAATTGAGCCAGCTCGCCATCCTTGCCTCCTGCTTGCATATGGTACGAAGACTGCGGACGTTGTTCGTTGCAGCAAAGAAAGTTGGCTCTGACCAGCCGCCGAACGTGGCGTCGAACCTGCTCGCGAGGCAGACCGGTAATATCGGCCAGCTCGCCGACGGTTAGATCCGCATGCGCGCAAAGGCCCAGGATTCGAAGGCGATCAAGATGCGCTGCCGTCCTTAGGCGATTTACCAGTGTCAACATTGGTTAGCATCAACCCGGACGGGATGCAGCAAGCCGCTAGCCCTTCTATCCCCATCAATCCGCATGAGACCTCTCTCGTCATTTGCTGTAAATCCGCTGGTATGGATGCTAATGGAAGATAGATCACAGTCCTTTCTACGACTAAGACGCCAGATATTGGGGCTAATGTACCACCTGACAGGAGACTACACTCACGAACATTATGTGAATTTTTTTTAACGTTGCTGAGAATCAAGGGGGAGGTTTGGCGAATGTCTCGCCGTCGACTGTCGAATCCTGCCCGACGGGATTATAGGGTGCGTAGCCTGCTTGTCCTTTCCACATGACCAGCGACGATGGGGCGAAGGCGGCAGACATAGCTCTGGAGCATGCTGCGGTATCTTTGGCCTGAAGCCGAGGAAGGCGGACCGTGGCTTCCGCGCCGCTGCCGGGAGCCCGCGAACAGGCCAAGTGGATCAGCCGGGTGTTGCCGTCATAGAGCGTGAGACCCAAAGCTGGCCAGCCGCGCCCTGAGGCTGACGCACCGCTCAGCGTCCACCTTGCTCTCGAAGCCCATCGGCATAGCGCCGATAACGACTTGACCGCGTGCGTGTCGACGAGCGATCGGTGAGCGCAAGGATCGAGGGTGCAGTGCAGGATAATGCTGTTTTAAATCAGCGCTGTTTTCAGCCGACTGCCTTGAGCGTGGCACGAGGATATAGGCCCAAGGCAGGAGATCATCGTCTGCTGTTCGGGAGGCCGCCCTGGGCGCGCGACAGCCGTTCCTTCGGCTGCGCCGCTCCGCCACCATCCGCGCCGTGCCTTCCGGAGACCATTCCCGCTACCGGCCGGCGCCCGTGAAAACCTCGACCCGGCGCACCGGCTCGAGATGGCTGGGCTCAGCGTAACTCTGAAGTCGTCATATACCGAAGTCTTCACAGACTTCGGACATCCCCCTCACAGTCCGATCCAGATGGCGTCAGGAACACCGCTTGCGTTGATGCGGATGAACCCCTGCTTGTGCCACAATGACCCTTATGTCAGCGCGCGAGCCAAAGCTTCCGCGCAAGGCGACGGCTAGGATAAGGCAATGCCGACGAAGGGCACATTGCTTGCCACACTCTGGAATGATGGCATGCTCGGAAGGCCTAGGCTTTGCTCAGGGCCGCCTGCAAGGCGCGCTTTGAGGTTATTCACATAGCCTTCTGCGTAGTCCTGCGCCGTCGAGACCGAAAGATCAATGCCTGCCGCCAAGGCCTCTTCCATCAGGTGCTTTACGAGCCCATTTCGAATGGCCAGCTTGACCTCGGGGCCTGCGATAAGGCCGATCGCCTGCGCGGCCATATTGAGGCCAGCTTCCTCCAGCGCTCGCTTCATATCGCCTCCGTTAATGGCCGTACGCAGGAGATTGGCTGCTTGCGACTCAGCCTCGAGAACCATCGAGGCAAGATCGGCTACTTGTCCGAGGCCCGGAATGAAGCTGAGCAGTCCCACCGCCGTTGCCGCCAAGTCGAGCACTTTCGTCTCGATTTTGAGCACGGAGTCGACGACGTGCATGACGGCCCCGCCGTTCTTTTTGGCTGACTTAATGTCAGGCTGGTCCATCAGGCCCATCTTCATGTCCGCGACGGCATTCTGCTCTTCTGCGGTTTGGGCGCCGTGGGTGATTGGCTGCTGAACGTTGCGGTTCGCAGACGACATGTTTGTGCAAAAATGGGCAAAGTCTTTTTTGCTGATATTGCCGGAATCAACCGTATGCCCGCCGCCAAAGTCGAAGAATTTATGATGGGTCTTATAGCCCGTGATCGAATTGTTCAGGAGGCCAAACAAAAGAGGATCTGAAAGGAGCTGAGAGGCTGCTTCCCGCACTTTCGGATCAAGGCTCTTGTCGTCTTTCATTTTCGCCAGTTTGTCGCGAGTCAGAACACCGCTTCCAAAGAACGTGTCCTGATGGTCCTTGATCATCTCGACCGTATTCAGCTCAGTTTGCGTGAGGCTCATCGACGATGAGGCGACTTGCAGGAAATCCTCTTTGTGCATCTTCCCTTTCGAGCCACCGCACAACTGGTTCCAAGCATCGGGGTGATCGAGGAAATATTGCGCCGCCGCAATGACCTGGGGCGGAAATTTGCCGTTTTTCGATTCGCCGCCGACCATTTTCTTGAACTCATCCAGACTCAGGTCCTTGGACAGATTTTCGGAGTACCGGTAAAACTCCCGCAAGGCATCGCTCAAGGTCATGACCGAAGGCTGCAAACCTCCGCTGCCGTCGGATGGTATGTAGTTCTGCTCGTAGCTTCGCGCTTGGGCTTCCTGAAATGCAGCAACTTGTGGGTGGTGGTTTGAAAATCCGGCCAAGTCCTTGGCGTTGATCTTGCCTCCACAGCGGCCGTCGCCCTGCGAGCCAATCGCATAAAAAAGTCCCGAATCCTGCTGCAGTCCCTGGATCGCCGCTTTCAGATCCGGTGGCGTAGAGGGATCATTGGCTTTGTCGGTCAACGACTTCCAAGTAAGCGGGCATTGGTCCTTGTGACGGTTGAGTACCGCAACAATCTGCAACTCAGCCGTGGTCAGCGACCCACCGTTCCACGTGATTCCGGGGCTCGGCCTGGGAGCCGGCTCGATCTTCGGAGTGACGCCGAGCAGATGTTGGGCTTCAGTCGCCTTGGAGCGTTGCGATTGGTCCTCCTTGAGAGCCGCCCTCATATTTGGCGGCAGCAGATCCAGTGGGTGTTGCTCCAAGCCATTCAATGTCAAGACATCCGGTGCCAGATGGCCCAAAGGGTCCTGCCGCAATTTATCCATTGTCGAATCAAGATTCGACGCTGGCAGATCCCCTTGCGCGAAAGAGCCGGGCTTGTCTGCCAGCACACAAGTGGACAGCATCGCTTCGAAGCACGATGCACTTTGCTGATGCTGGGTCGCAAAATGGGAAACTTTCAGGCCCGGCCAACCCCTTGCGGACTGTAGCGAATTTGAGCGGTAGAAAGTTGAAAGATTACTGGCCGACATTATGCATCCTCAGACGTGACGTTGAAATCCCCACAAGAGACCCCGACAGAAGATCCCTTGCGTTTCACAAAATTCGACAATTCCAAGCGTCGGCAGGTCACGAATGCGCCTGCCCTGCCTTCAATTGCTGTGTTCCGGGCCGGCTCCAAGGTTCGGTCCAACACAATGGCCGGAGTCACCGCGAGAGCTGCCGGGACTCATCATGAGCGGATTAGCTTTCGAGAAACTGACGAGTTTGCGAAGAGTTCACAAAGGGGTAGCCGCAGTCATGTTCTTCAGAGCTGCGGGAAATCCTCAATGTTCATTTCTTGCCCAGCTCAGGCTTCCCGCCAACGCTATCCTGTTGTGGGATGTCAGAAGAATAAGAAGCATCCGGTCGTCCGTCGCGAACGACCGTAGTGGAGGAGCCGCGAAACAAGATCAGCACTGATTCCTTTGGCGTTGCCGCTATGTGAGTCTGCGCCTGCGCCTGCGCCACCAAGCCGTTAAAGGTCTGCTCCACGAGTGCGACGAAGCGCGGTGGACCGGAAACGAAGACGAGGCCATTGCCTGGCACGGGTTTGACCACATAGCGCTCGTCGGAGATATCAAGCTTGTCGAGAGCCCCCTTGAACGCATCGAAGCGAATCGACGTCATCAAAAGCATTCGAGTTTGCGATTCTTGTGCAGCAGACACATAGAGCACAAGGCCGTCATAGTACCATTGTAGACCGTAAAGGTTCGTCAAGCGGTCGAGGAACGCGCGCGGTGGCAAATCAGGCATACGTCCGCGAATTCGCCCCTTCACCGCAGGACTGATGTTGACCCTGATATTCAGGTTGTTGCCGAATTCCTGCAACGCTGCAGCGAGCTCCTGATCCAGAACCGTGTATCTATAGGGTGTCGCCGGAAGGGACAGCGGGACTGCATGCGCCGGGTGAATCCCGGTGGACAGAAAAAACCCGGCACAAAGAAGTCTCAAAACATGCAGGGTGACGGGTTGGATAAGCGTTCTCGGCATGTCGCACTGATAAACCAAACGCTGAAATCATCACAAGTGACTAAATTGCCGAAGAGATTTTAGATTGTCGAAATGACGCCGCCGTTAGTCAGCTTGTTGTCAGCTTGCCCCCCTAGGAGTGTTGCGCCGACACCGGGTGATGAATGGGCGGGGCTCGCCCGGTCAGAGAGAGCAACCGAGTCCTTACATGATGATGCCTGTCACGTCGATCTCTGCCACTCTAACGGCTGGCCTCCCCAGGGTCGGATCACCGTCGATTGTCGAGCAGGCCCAGTTTGAGCGCGCCTTAGGGCATGCAGCCGACTCGCTGAAAAACGATGCCGCCGCGGGGCCAGCGAGTGCGGCGCCAGTTGCTGCGGCGATGGATGTTCAGCGCGCGGCTGCGCCGACGAGCGGCATGGGCGATCGCGTGTTGCAGACGATTTCCTCCCTATATCCACACAACACTGTTTCCTTCCCCGCGCTCGACCATGACATAGCCCTTTCGAAGGGCGCTCTACCGGGACCGGCGCAGAAGCTTCCCGTTCCAGGTGAGGCGGGAACCGGAATCTCGGGCATTCCCCAACAAGGGCAAGACTTCGAAACGATGATGGCTGGTCTTCGGGATGTTTACAACGGCGTCACCCAGGTGGCGCTTATCTCCAAAGGCGTCAGCGGCGTCACATCATCCGTGAATAAACTTTTGAAGGAAGGCTGAACCGCGCGCATGATTGGCTTGGCCGAGGGCGAAATCATGCGTGGCCTGTCAGGGTGGCGGTCGGTTAGACTTGTCATGCTGCCAGTTCTCGTCGCCCTCACTGCTTGCAAAGCCGACCTCTACACGCAATTGCAAGAGCGTGAGGCAAATGAAATGCTCGCACTTCTTGAAGACAACGGGGTCGCCGCGATCCGGGTGGTCGCCAAGGATGGAACCAGCACGATCCAGGTTGACGAAAAGCTGCTCGCCTTCTCAATCAACCTTCTGAACGCCAAGGGGCTGCCGCGCCAATCCTTCAAGAACCTCGGTGAGATATTCCAAGGATCAGGCCTGATTGCCTCGCCGACCGAAGAGCGTGCCCGTTACGTGTATGCCCTGAGCGAAGAGTTGTCGCGGACGATCAGCGATATCGATGGCGTTTTTTCTGTACGTGTTCACGTCGTGCTGCCGCATAACGACCTTGTGCGAGCCGGTGCCACGCCATCCTCGGCCTCGGTGTTTATCAGGCACGACGCAAAAACAAATGTCGCGGCTCTGCTGCCAAAGATAAAGATGCTTGTAGCCGACAGCATCGAAGGCCTGTCCTACGATAAGGTGGAAGTGGTTTTGGTGCCGGTAGAACGTTCCGCACACGAGCAACGGCCCGATCCGACTGCTGTTTTGCCACAAGCATCACTACCTCTTCCTGCGCCACTTCTGGCGACCGTAACAGGTTTTGCCGCAGCCGTATTCGCCGTGGCCTGTTATCTCTTGATCGGCGTTGTTACGCGTCGGCGCAAGCAATCAACCGGCGTTTCCAAGGTCGAGGGGCGCCGGGATGCTTCTGCTGTCGAGGCCATTCGCAAAAGAATGCCTGCAATTGGACGTGGGTGACATCTCATTGCCAATGCCTATACAGACCGCCCGACCTGATGGTCCGCACTTTCCGGGCGCGAGCGAGCTTGCGGCTTCGGCCCATCCAACCCGTCTTGCGGCGCGTCTTGATCCAGCGTTATCGGCCGAAACGTTAGTGAAGTTGCAGAAGTGTTCCAGACTGCATCCAAGGCTGGCAGAATTGCTGGGCAACGATGACGTGGATCTGAACCACATCGGCTGCAGGCCGGACCTTCTACGCGGGCATGATCCATATCGAGCGACCCTTCTTGCTGGTAGTATCTGGCATGCCCGTTCGCTGGTCGCGTTTGTCTCTCAGCCTGAGCTTGCCATCCTTGTTAAACGCATCGGCGTGGATGCACACGCATTCGGAATCCGACACCTGCTGCATGCTGTTGACAAAAGACTGATCTCGGACCCAGAAAAACTCGCTCAGCAAATCGAATACGATGGACACGCATGTCTTGGAGCTTGGCTCCAGGACAGTTCAGCGACCGAGCGTAACCGCGTGCTTCTTCGATTGCCCGAGGGGACTGCCGCGGAGACTCCAGCACATGAGCATTGGACCGCCGCCGGCCAATTGCTTTCACTTGTAGTAGCTCATTTTGAGACAGAGACCCCGGTGAAATGACAGTCGAACTTTCCGAGGGGCCAATAGCGCCGCAGATGCGTCCAGTCGGACCACTGATACCCGCGAGCGAGCTCGAAACCTGGCACAGCGCCGCGCAAGCCCTTGCCGCGGCAGAACGGCATCGGCAGCGCGTTCGAAACTGGGCACGCGCGGTTTACCAGCGGGCGTGGGCGCGCGGCCACATGGAGGGCTCGAATGCAGGCACCGAGGAGATGGCAGGGTTGATTGCGGAGACAATCTCCGAAATCGCGCGACGAAAGGCGGCTCTGGAGCAGGAATTGCCGCAGCTCGTGATGGAAATATTGAGCGATCTTATCGGCGCTTTCGATCCGGGCGAGCTATTGGTGAGGGCTGTTCGTCACGCCATAGAGTGTCAATACAGCGGCGCCGACGTTTGCCTTCATGTTTCTCCCATGCAAGTCGACATGCTTGCACGAGAGTTTGCTCGATGCGACGGCCAGGATGGTCGACCAAGGGTGCGGATCGAGCCCGACCCGACATTGTCGCCGCAACGCTGCGTGCTGTGGAGCGAGTACGGCAATGTTGACCTTGGACTTGACGCCCAGATGCGCGCGCTGCGCCTTGGTTTCGGGACGCTCTGTGAGAAAGGCGAGCTATGAGAAAGCCCGTCCCAGAACATAACGCTGACGCCCACACTCGAGCTCTCGTTCCAGCAATCTCGTCTTTGAGGGCTGCGGCCAAGCGAATTGACACGCGTGCGGTGCGCGGTCGGATCACGCGGGCTATCGGCACACTGGTTCATGCCGTCTTGCCAGACACTCGTATTGGGGAACTTTGCCTCCTAGAGGACCCGCGAACCGGGCTGTCGCTCGAGGCCGAGGTGATCGGCCTGTCGGGTGATGGTGTATTGCTGACACCGATCGGGGACTTGGTGGGCCTATCCAGCCGCGCAGAGGTCGTGGCCACTGGCCGAATGCGTGAGGTGCCCGTCGGCGGCGATTTGCTCGGTCGCGTGATCGACAGTCGTTGCCGCCCATTGGACGGCAAAGGCGAAATCAAGACCGTCGAAACTCGGCCCCTGCATGGCAGAGCCCCCAATCCGATGACGAGGCGCATGATTGAGCGGCCATTCCCGCTTGGGGTCCGTGTCCTCGATGGTCTGCTGACGTGCGGCGAGGGCCAGCGGATCGGGATTTATGGCGAGCCAGGTGGTGGCAAGTCGACGCTGTTGTCACAGATCGTAAAGGGTGCCGCCGCTGACGTCGTCATAGTGGCGCTCATAGGCGAACGTGGACGGGAAGTTCGTGAATTCATCGAAAGGAATCTTGGTGAAGAGGGCCTTCTCCGTACGGTCGTCGTGGTTGAAACATCCGACCGCTCGGCGGTAGAGCGTGCGCAATGCGCTCCAATGGCGACTGCGCTCGCGGAATATTTCCGCGATCAAGGCCTACGCGTTGCTCTCATGCTGGATTCGCTGACGCGCTTCTGCCGCGCTATGCGCGAAATAGGCCTTGCTGCGGGTGAGCCGCCGACGCGACGGGGCTTTCCTCCTTCCGTTTTTGGCATGCTGCCAGGCCTGCTCGAGCGCGCCGGCATGGGTGAGCGGGGCTCAATCACGGCCTTCTATACGGTGCTTGTAGAGGGTGATGGCACGGGTGATCCAATCGCCGAGGAATCGCGTGGTATTCTCGATGGCCATGTCATCCTCTCACGCGCTATTGCGGCGCGATCGCATTTCCCCGCTATTGATGTGCTGCAGAGTCGCAGCCGCGTCATGGATGCAGTCGTTTCGGGGACACATCGCAAGGCAGCATCCATTTTCCGCGAGCTCCTGTCGCGCTATGCCGAGACCGAGTTCTTGATCAATGTTGGCGAATACAAGCCAGGTGGAGATCCCCTGACTGACCGGGCTGTCGCGTCAATCGACGAACTGAGGGAGTTTCTGCGCCAGAGCGAAGATGACGCGTCAGATTTCGAGGAGACGGTCGCATGGATGTCGCGTCTGACCGCGTAAACTGGATTCAGTCTTCGAGTATACGGCTTCTGAAGGAAATGCAAGAGCGTCGTGCCCTTGGCGAGCTGTCCAAGAAGGAAGCCCAGCGCGATGTGGCCGCCTCAGCCGTACAAAATGCCTCTAGGGAGCTTGCAATGATACAGCAACATTGTTCAAGAAAAGAAGCAGCGCTCTATCAGCATCTGATGTCACTCGACAACTTGTCTAGCGCAGCGCTCGACCGTCACCGCCTTCACACTGAACAACTTGCCGCTGAGATCAATTCCAGACGGCAGATGCTTGATGATACCCAAATCGCTCAAGAGGAGGCTGAGATGGCGGCGTCCAGGACGAGGGAGCTATGGGTCATATGTTCGGCGGCAAGGGACAAATGGCAACAAATCGAGGACGACGTGCGGCGCGCCGTCGAGACTCATTCGGAGGCCGCAGCCGAGATCGAGGCCGACGATGAGATACTGCTGAAATATGCGAGGGGGTCGCTTGCCTAAATGCCGCGCAACCGGATCCGACGGTCGCAAGAGGTCGTCCGAATGACACGACCGTGCAGTCTTTGATAGGCGCTGCGGTCACACCCGCCATGTTCGAACCAGTTCTGAAACTGTCCCACACGGTTGTCTCGTGGCTCAATGATACAGCAGCGCCGCGCACGCCGTTTCAAAGCCGGATCAACGAGGTGCCGCTATCGGTGCGAACGGCAGGGCTTGTCTGGCAGCAGGAACCTGCTGCCATTCCGATGCTTGACTGCGTCTGGAGAGTGGGAGCCGAAACGGTCATCTTGTCACTGTCGCGCCCGCTCGTAGAGGAGTTCATCACGACAGTGCAGAACGGCTTGGCCTTCCCTTCCGAGCCAACTGCTTCGCTAATTCTCGAACTCGCTCTGGAGCCGCTTGTCACTCGACTGGAGGAGACGACGCGTCTGAACGTGCAACTCGTGCGGGTATGCGAAGCCACGATGCTGGCTCCTCATCTTGAACTCGACATCATTTTCGGCGCGGTCAAGGGCAAGGGCCGTCTATTCCTGTTCACGCCACTTGACGGCTTAGTACCGCCTGCGTTTCGCGCGCTAGGCGAACTGCTTGCCCAGTTGCCGCGGCAGCTGGGCGGGCTGCCTCCAGAGCTCCCGCTCATTGTTGCAGGAGAGGTCGGCACGCTTCGCCTTCCTGCGGCGCTTCTTCGAAGCGCATGTGTCGGTGATGCATTGTTGCCCGATATTGCGCCGTTCGGCCGCGGCCAGATCACCCTAGCTGTCGGCCAGTTGTGCGCCGAGGCGGATCTTGACGGCGATGAATTAATCTTGCGGGGGCCTTTCCGCCCGCGACCGTGTCCTTTGGAGAGTGCGCATATGACACAACCCGGATCGCAACTGGAGCTTACTAAGGATCTCGACGATGTCGAGATCGTGCTTGTCTTTGAATGCGGCCGCTGGCCTATTTCTCTTGGGGAATTAAGAAGTGCCGGCGAAGGGCATATTTTTGAACTTGGATGGCCGATCGACGGCCCGGTCGACATAGTGGCCAATGGTCAGCGTATCGGGCGTGGCGACATTGTCCGCATCGGAGAAGAGCTGGGCATCAGGCTCCGTGGCGGGTTTGCATGCAATGAGTGAAGCTCAGCCGACAATCCTGGCGCTTCTTGCGGTTACCGCCGGACTCGGTCTGCTGGTTTTAGCAGTTGCCACGACAACGGCCTTTGTAAAGGTATCAATTGTTCTTTTCCTCGTCCGCAATGCGCTCGGGACCCAGACCATACCACCCAATGTGGTGCTGTACGCCGCGGCGATGATCCTCACTATGTTCGTTAGTGCGCCCGTTGCTGAGCAGACCTATGACCGCATGTCGGATCCCAAGCTCCACTATCAGACATTCGACGACTGGGTAAGCGCCGCTAAAGCCGGAAGTGAGCCCTTGCGCGAGCATCTCAAGAAATTCACAAATGAAGAGCAGCGGCGATTTTTCCTATCTTCGACAGAAAAGGTCTGGCCAGAGGAAATGCACGCTGCAGCCACGCCTGATGACTTTGCAATACTTGTACCATCTTTCTTGCTATCAGAATTGAAGCGCGGATTTGAGATAGGATTTCTACTTTATCTGCCTTTTATTGTTATAGATCTGATAGTGACAACTATCTTGATGGCAATGGGTATGTCGATGGTCTCACCAACTGTTATATCTGTTCCGTTCAAGATCTTCTTGTTTGTTGCCATTGATGGTTGGTCAAAATTGATGCATGGGCTTGTGCTGAGTTATACGTTACCGGGAGGCTGATCATCACTGAATCCAGCATCATTACTCTTATGAGCCAATCACTGGTGGTTTTCATGATCTGGATTCTACCGCCGCTCATTGCATCAGTGGTTGTCGGCCTCGTCATCGGCATCCTCCAGGCGGCGACGCAGATCCAGGATGAAAGCTTGCCGCTCACCGTGAAGCTTCTGGTCGTTGTCGCGGTGATTGGGCTGTTTGCTCCTGTGCTAAGCGCCCCGCTCATAGAGCTAGCCGATCAGATCTTCACCGAGTTTCCCGCAATGACACTTAGCTACTAGTCCGCCCCATGGACGCGCCATCGGCCGATATTCAAATTCTGATCCAGACGGCTTTCGAACTCGTCGTTGCGGCAGGTCTTGGGGCAGCCCGCGCGATGGGCATCATGCTGATCTTTCCCGTATTCACACGCTCGCAGATCAGTGGGCTGATCCGGGGCTGTTTGGCTGTTGGCTTCGCACTACCATGCCTGGCACACGTCAGCGGCGGATTGCCGGCGCTGGATCCTGATACGCGCCTGATCCAGCTAACCCTGCTCGGATTCAAGGAAGTTTTTGTCGGTGTACTCCTTGGCACTTTTCTTGGCATTCCGCTTTGGGGCCTTCAGGCTGCCGGGGAGCTTATCGACAACCAACGCGGCATCAGCAGCCCGACCGCTTCGGCCGATCCCGCGACGAACAGTCAGGCTTCCGCGATGGGCGTTTTTCTGGGGATCACTGCGATTGCCATATTCGTCGGATCAGGAGGCCTGGAAACTTTGATCAGTGTCCTGTACCGCAGCTACTTGATCTGGCCGGTGTATCAGTTTCACCCGACACTGAGCGGGCCAGGAGCAATGGAGTTGTTGGGGCTTCTCGACAGCATAATGCGCACGGCATTATTGGTTTCGGGGCCTGTCGTGTTCTTCCTGATACTGATTGATATATCGATGATGCTGCTGCGTCGCTTTGCCCCGCAATTTAAGGCGAGCCAACTGTCTCCGGCAATCAAGAACATTGTCTTTCCAGTTCTCATGGTCACCTACGCTGCCTATCTGGTGGAGAGCATGAAACTGGAGGTCACACGTGCCAACGGCGTGCTGGAGTGGTTCGACAAATTGCTGCCATGAGCGACACAAGTGAAGAGAAGACACACGCCGCCAGCCCGAAGAAGTTAAGTGAAGCGCGCAAAAAAGGACAGCTGCCACGTAGCTCCGATTTCGTCCGCGCGGTCGGGACTTGCGCTGGGCTCGGCTACCTTTGGCTAAGAGGCAGCGTGATCGAGGACAAATGCCGGGAAGCGCTCCTATTAGCCACCAAGTTGCAGAGCCTACCTTTCGATACCGCGGTGCCGCAGGCATTGGTTGTGCTCGTCCAACTCACAGTCGCGGCTGTTGGCCCGCTGCTTGGAACCCTTGTCGCCGCGGTGATTTTGGCCAGCCTGCTAGCCAATGGTGGATTTGTCTTCTCTCTGGAGCCGATGAAGCTCAGCTTTAAGAAAATTGACCCCTTTGAAGGGCTGAAGCGCTTGGGGTCTGCTCGTTCCATGGTCGAAGTCTGCAAGACCATGTTCAAGGTATTGGTTCTCAGCGCAACCTTTTCCATTGTCCTTCTCGGGATGTGGAAGACAATGGTCCCTCTGCCGATCTGCGGCATGGGCTGTGTTGGCCTCATCTTTATGGAGACAAAATTGCTGATGGGAATTGGCGCCGGCGCACTGCTGGTCGGCGGACTGATCGATCTTCTGCTCCAGCGCGCGTTGTATCTGCGCGAAATGCGCATGACCAATACCGAAGTGACGCGCGAGTCGAAGGATCAGCAAGGAGCGCCAGAGTTGAAAGGTGAACAGCGTCGCATCCGCGAGGAGGCGGCCGACGAGCCTGCGCTTGGCGTGCATCGCGCCACGCTGGTCTTAACAGGAAGGGCGGTCCTGATCGGTCTGCGTTACGTTCGCGGTGAAACCGGGGTGCCGTTCTTAGTTTGCCGTGCCGAAGGTGAGCGCGTTTCACATGTGTTGAGCGAGGCGCGGGCACTACGCCTGACGATCGTCCATGACCATGTCTTAGCGCGTCAGCTGATAGGCACTACAAAACTCGGCCACGCGGTTCCTATGCAATATTTCCAGCCTGTCGCGAAAGCATTCTTTGCCGCAGGCTTGGCCTAGTCATGGAAGTCCACGACTGCCCAGTTCAAAACTGACCTGGCTCCATGCTAGTGGCAAATGTCGGCTGGCCATCCGTGCCCCAGTGTCTCTGTCAGGCCAACCGCGCAACCGCGGGCCTGGGGCAATCACTCCCCTCGGATCTGCCACCCAGCAACTACGGCAAGTCCTCCGGGCATGACCTTGCAGCCTCTGCTGGCCGGTGCGTGGCGCAGTCCGAGGTTTTGAGGCCGGCAGTGCGGATTTGATTGGTGCAGCCGTTGGAATGCCCTCGTCAGCTAGTCGTCAACTAAGCGCCCTATGTTGAACAGCCGTGCTAACTTGAGCTCGGTTGCGAAACATAGGAGTACGAATCGTCATGTATGGTCGAATTGGTGGCTCATCCGATAGTTACCGCGCGCATAATGCCGGCGAGCAATCGGATGCAGGAAGCGAAGGGTTCGCGGACACATTTGCCCGAATGCACTTATCCGGATCGGAAGGTAGCGGCGCCTCATCATCGGCGGCTCCCCAAGCATACTCCCTCAATTCCCGACCTCCTGTGGTGGAGATCAACAGGACTTCCTTCAGGAGACAGGTGAGGCAATTTCATGGTGATGAAATCACGCACATCGCCGACAATCCTCAAGAGTATTCGGAGTTCGTATCGTCACGAGCCAGGCGCACCGCGGACGTTGCTCAGCAATATGGCATCCGTCGAGATACGGAGCACGCGCGATATTTCAGTTACCAATTGGGAGACCGGAGTGCCGGACTGCTGAGAATGGAAGGCGGATTCAGCATGAACGAGTTCGAATCGGAAAGTTGGCGGGAACAATTTCCTGGTCGAACTGAGGTCACTTCCATAGTGGATCTTCAAGTCGCCCATCCGCTCGTCGAAAATGCGGGCGATATTCTGCTGGAGCATCAACTTCGGATAGACGGCGACCGACCGTTGCTGAAT
>NZ_RZPI01000419.1:0-5018 GCF_003998715.1 Mesorhizobium sp. M7A.F.Ca.CA.002.15.2.1 | reverse complement strand
CGCAAAACCGTCAGCCATGAGCCGATGTAGTCGGCATGGCGCACGGTCGGCTCGATGCCGAGACTGCTGCAGATGAAGGCTGATGCGATTTCGGCGACCAGTTCCTCGCGCGCATAGGTGTTGGACCCGAAGGAGCCGGACAGGTCGCGCGCGAGTCGCCTCGGGTGGCCGGTCCAGTGGCCAAGCTCGTGAAAGCAGGTCCGGTAATAGTCGATCTGGTGGAAGAAAGCCGGCTGCGGCGGCACCTGTATGGTGTCGCTGCCGGGCATGTAGAAGGCGCGCTCGCCGCCGACGCGAAAATCAGCGCCGGTTGCATGAATGAGCGCCTCGGCCTGCGGGACCATCTCGCGCTCAGGCAGAGGCTCGCCGGCGGCGTAAAGATGTTCGGGCAGATTATCGCACTGCGCGACATTGAAGACGGTGAAGCGCTTCAGGAAGGGCACCGCCTGCGGTTCGTCGCCATCGGTGTCGGCGCGTTGCTTTTCGTTCTTGGGAACAAAGCGGTCAGCGTGAACGATGGTGGTGCCGTGCTCGCCCTTCCTGACATTGCCGCCAAGCGAAAGCGCCTGCCGGAAGGTGAGCCAGTTCTGGCTGGGGAAACCGCGCTCGATGACCGCGCCCCACAGGATCAGGATATTGATGCCGGAATATCGGCGCTGGGTGGCCGCATTCCGCGGCAGGCCGAGGCCTGTCCTTGCCCTGCCCCACGGCTTGACCCATGGCACGGTGCCGCGCTCCAGTTCGGCAATGATGCGGTCGGTGATTTCCTGATAAAGGCTGGCGCCGGTGCGCCCGCCGCTGTCTGCGCCAGCCTGTCGGCTGCCGCAACGTTTGTTGTTTGCACGCATCGTGATGTCCTCCGCTCTACAATCGCGCGCCCTCCCCGGAAGCGGGGTGGGCGGCAAAAGCGACCGGAAAGGCCCGCCGTCGGAGGCGGACTGCATCAGCAGGACCGGAACGGAGTGGAGGACCCGAAAGCGACAAGCGAAGGGTTGCGGGACGCCGCGGCGGGCCTAGAAGGGAGTGCTGCCCACCCTGCGCCAGGGGGAAGGCCACAATAGAAAGACGCCGGCCGACAGGCCGGCGACCGTCAGCAGCCGAAGGCTGCCCCGCGCCAGGGGGCGATGCCGCAGGGCCAAGACCGCCTGAGCTTGCCGAAGAAAAGCGGGCTCGGTTCACGAGCACCCGGCCAGCGACTTCAGGCGCGGGCGCTCAGGATTGTTGTTGGCGCCCACGGCAGCTGGATGACCGCAACAAGATTACGAGGAGCGACAGCAAAGCCAGCTGCCACAAACGGCACGCTCCGGCAACAACAGCGTGGCCGGTCTACAGATGCTGCCCCGCACGAGAGCCAGCACGCTTTGAGCGCGCATCGGCGATGCAAGCGTTGCAAGCTGGCCATGTCCACAAGGTCGGCGACCACTATATCGCCGACCACCAACGCGGGCGTACCGTCTAAGTGCAGACCTTTCGCGAGTGCGCGGACGCGCGCATTTCATCTGCGATGGCCGGATCTTGCATTCCCGCTTGAGCTGCTCAACGTCAAGGCCTACACGCGCTGCGATCTTGAGAGTGACCCTTCAACTGGGGGAAATCATAAGGGCGCGGTGGAATTCGTCGAACTTTCCCTGTTTTCTCGAGGCGAGTGCGGCGAAGGCTGGGAATTGGGAATCCGGTCCCAGGACCGGGAACTGTTTGATCACAAGCTTCAGATTGGGCTCATGCTTGAAGGCTTTTTGGTAGTTGATATCAGCCAGTCTGCAATGCGGACAGTTGTGGTAGTCATTGAATATGACCAGAACGGCATCGCCTTGCGGGTTGCCGGCGATTGGCGAAGGAGATCGTTGTCGAATGCGCCGCTCCACTTTTGCCTGTCGGTCGACCACGCCTGCCGGTGCAGGTTCGCGCTATATTGGCTCGCCAGCAAGGCGAGGAGTAAAAGAAGAGCTGCGACAGTGATGGCAGTCGGCTTAGACATGAGTCTCCAATCCATGGACGGCGTGGCAGCAACGGCCGCCTTTTTGGTGTAAAATGGGTCAGTTTTGATCGTGCCCCGCAGTTGCTACAGGCGCACAGGTGCCGGTGCGATCTGGCGGTTTCTCAAATACGGCTTTGCGCCATCGGGTCCACCCCAATAGCTGAGCGTCGTTCGCACGGGGAATTGTGTTCACCACGCCGGGCGACTTGACCGTCCACCGCCAGAGCGCTGAACGGTCCGCTAGTGAGGCGCTCCCCGAATCGTCGTTTATCCCGCTCGCCCCGGACCGGGTGACAGCCAGCGTTGCCGCTACGCTGCGGAGAAAAACCGTCAGCGCGTGGCATTCGGACATAAGCTGATCGACGCCAAGAATAAGCCCCACGGAGGTGACCGGTGCGGCCGGAACAAGAAAGAGCGTTGCAGCCATTGTGACGAGGCCTGCACCGGTAATGCGGGTTGTTCCGTTCGAAGGGAACAATGCGACAAACAGCATGAGGATCCGGCAGCCGATCGGGAGATCAGTTTTCGTCGCTTGGGCGATGAAAAGGGCGGCGAGCATCATATTCGTGCCGTCCAGATTGAATGGAATGAGACCCACGACCGAATGCGTGGCGCCGGCCTTTTCCATCTTCTCCATGAGCGAGGCCAGCGCGGCCTCTGAGGAGGACATTGCGAGCAGCAGCTCGTCCTTGATGTATCGGACGAGAGAGAAGAGCGAGCGGCCGTTGTAGCGGCAGACCGCGCCGAACAGGATCGAGAGGAACAGGACCGAGAGGAACAAGACTTGCAGGATGTCGCCTTCCGCGAAGGCACTGGCAATCGTTGACGGGATGATGTTCATCAGGAAGCTGGTCACGGACTGCTCGTGAGCCGTGGCCACATAGCCCTTAACGGCTTCGACATCGAGCGAGGCCGGATCGATGTTGAGGCCGGCGCCAGGCTGAACGATATTCGCGACAATCAGCCCGACAAGGAGTGCTAGCGTCGAGAAGGTAAGGAAATAAACCATCGCCTTGGCGGCAACTCGGCCGACCTTCTGCAGATCGCTCATGCCGGCAATGCCGGTCGCCATTGTCAGGAAGATGACAGGTACGGTGATTATCTTGACGACATCGACGAAGGCATCGCAGAGCGGCTTCAGGCTGTGGCCGGTCTCCAAATGGAAATAGCCGATTGCGGCACCCAGGATTATGGCGGCAAGTACCTGCACGTAGGTCCGGGCAAAATGGCGCTTGCGGGGCGCTAAGATCGCGCGGGGAACTCTTGGAACCAACACCGTCTCTCTCCTTGACCGGATCGGGGTGGGGCTCCTCCCTCTCCCATGCAGTGCTCCGGTCGAACGCTGCGCCCACTTCGGCGCAAACGATGTGCCAAATAGCAAGAGGGGAAAACGCGCAGGACCTCACGCAATGCTTGCGATTCGCTCTCCCACACTCGTGCAGTGGTTGCCTGTCGCAACTATGGAAGGGTCGATTCTGGGAACTCCAAAGGCCGCTCTTTGCGTCGACGCAGCTTGGCTGCCTGGAAGGTTCCCTCTTTGCCTTGCGGTCTGCGAGCTGGGTCCAGATGGTCATCATTTGGCTGCGCGCTGCACGGGGCTCGAAAGATTCAATCGAGGACGGGTCCTCTTGGAAAACGGGGGCAGCGTTGGTCAAGCCCTTCCACCCTGCTGTCCCAATGGTGTTCAGAAGCTCAGTTCACGATCAAGCGATGGATCAGCGTCATCTGGCGTTTGCGCCATCGCGGCGGCGTTGCAACGGGTCTGCCAAAGATGAGCAGGCCGCGAGGCAGGGTCCGAGACCTAGACTCCAACCTCATAGCGCGCTCGGCTCGCGTTCGGAAGGTTCGAACCGCAGCACGATCAGGTGGCGACACCGTTGGTCGGAACCGGAACCCGACGAATGATCGTTCGTGACCGACATCTGTGAACAAGCAGTATGTGTCATTGCAATCACCACCCGTTGCGCGGAAATGCCCATATGGCCGTGAATGAACTGGATTTGGTGATTTTCCAGATGGCGGTGGAAAGCGTCCGCTTGCTCTCTTCAAGCTTTGATGAGAAGGCGGCTGAGATAGCCACGAGGAGCCGTGGTAGCCTTCTTTTTGACGTGCGGGTGGACGGTGACCTGGAGGTCCAGCGAGTCGCAGCCATTGGATATCCAGGCGACAAGATCGGTGTGGTGGCATTGGACCGAGAGGGCCTTGTTAGCTGTTGTTGCCTTGTCAATGGCACCTTCTCACCTTTCATTGCACCGTTGGAGAACTGGACCAGCATGCCCCTTTCGATGCAGGCCCAGATCGATGTCACAGGCTATGCGAGGCTCCTTCTGGCCGCCTTGCGAAATGCTGGACATATGCTGGACAGGTAGCATCGCGATGATGTCTGTGATGAGATGGTGCAAACGGCTGGATGAGGCGATCGCTTGCTGGCAGCTTTGGCAACAAAGCGATCGGTGAGTTCGCAATGCTGGAACACGTCCTTTAGACTCTGCAGTTAAGTTAGCGGACTACCATCTGACGAATGCCCTCTGACAGTCTGCATGGCGCGGCATGCCCTCTTAGGAATGCAGCCGTGGTTCTACACCATCGGCTGTTTTTGTGTCGAAGGCGACGGGCACGCCATGAACGAAGGAAGCGGCCGCCAACAGTTCCTCCAACTCGCGGTCGGTGGCCTTGCATGCCGGCATTAGTGTTCGGATGGCGCGGATCGCCTGCGCCATGGAGAGAAAGCGGACCCTTCCCCTGGAAAGGACATAGGCTTCTGCGGCTTTTTCGACGGTGACGGTGTGAAACGAATTGGTCATGACGAATTCCTCCCTGAACCCTGACCAACCCGACTTATGGCACGAATTCGACCGCCTTCAAGCCTATGTCCGATTGCGGACAATCGCTGCGATTCGTTCAAAACCGCTGATGCTTTTGGGCGACCTGGTGAGGGGCAAGGAGACGTCGGCTGAACCCGTTTCAACCGACATGCTTCAGGCAGCGGCCAGGCCGAAATAACGCTGCTCCTCCTTGTCATAAGCGCCATGTGTGAGCT
>NZ_RZPI01000418.1:0-5039 GCF_003998715.1 Mesorhizobium sp. M7A.F.Ca.CA.002.15.2.1 | reverse complement strand
GTAATCGTCGAAGAACAGGGTGATGTCGGCCTCGCGCGCCGCCAGACCCGCCACAAGTGCCGCGAGCACGACATCGAGCTGCGGGATGGGGCTCGACTGGAAGGCAAGGTCGAGTTCCGCCGGGCTCTGGACCAGATGGCGCAGCGCGCCCACCAGATGCGATAGGAAGGCGCCCTCATCATTGTCCGTCGCCTCGCAGGACAGCCATGCCGTCAGCCTGCCGTGGCGTGCGATTTCCGCAGCCCATTGCGCCATCGTCGTCGATTTGCCGAAGCCGGCGGGCGCGGCGAACAGCACGATGCGCGTGTCGATATGACGCGCCAGCGTCGACAGAATGGTCTCGCGGCGCACCCATCGGCGATGGTGCGGCGACGCTTGGCTGACGGATTGCGGAGCTGTTCTCATCTAGGTCCGCACAGCCTGTAGCTCTCTGGGGGAGAGTCGCCGCAGCCGCTCCACTCCGCTTCGATCAGCGGAATTTGCGGTGCGGCATCGCGCGGCAAGGTTCCCTTGATACGGGGATCGTCGACGATCTCAAATCCGGTAGCGAAGGGCACGAACCCGCAGGCGCTGTAGAATCCGATGACGCTGTGATGATCGAAGCTGCTTGTATGCAGCCAGATGCGGCTCGGGTTGAGACGCCATGCGAGCTCCAGTGCCCCGGCCATCAGCCGTTTGCCGAAACCGCGGCCGGTCAGGGACGGGAACAGGCCGAAATAGGTGATCTCGATCTCGTTATTGTCGGCGGCGAAGAACTCGACCATGCCGAGATGCGCGCCGGTTTCATCATGGCCGTAGTAGAGATGCTGGCGCGGGTCGGCGAAATGCTCGGTGATTTCGGCATCGGACATTTCGGAAACGCGGTCCCACAGCCAGGGTGCGCCGATCTTGAGAAAGATCGCCCGGTAGGAAACGCAGTCGGGCGTCGTGATCCGTGTCATGCCCAAAGGGCGCGCGAGATCCGGCTGCGGCGTACGCGCTTCCATCCAGGTCACCGCATTGGCAAGCTTGCCAGCCGGCAGGCGATGGTAGCCAATGGCGAGATCGGTGATTTCGGCGGGCATCGTGTCTTCTGTGATCAACGCATTCCTCGTCATGTCTTCCAGAGATAGCAGTATCGGCTTGCTGCATCCGATGCCAACTCCCCCAAGACCATGGCAGCATCGAACGGCAAGTCCTGGACTGAAAGTTTGGCGCGCATGCCTCTTGCATTTCACAGGAATGGCATATGAGATATGATACACCATCCAGATGAAAGTGAAATATGATGCCTAAGCGGATTGCGGATGAGGCCATTCTGAGCGCAGTCGATGATGGCTTCGCCCGACAGGTCGCGTTTCTGCAAGACCTCGTGCGCTTTCCCTCCCAACGTGGCGAGGAACACCCCGCGCAGTCGTTTATGGCCGCCGCCTACGAGGCGGATGGCTACGCGGTCGACATGTGGCGCGTCGATGTCGACGTGATTCGCGACCTGCCGGGTTTTTCCCCCGTGGCGGTCTCTTACGACGATGCCTTCAACGTCGTTGCTACCCACACGCCGCGAAACGCGACCGGCCGCTCGCTGATCCTCAACGGCCATATCGATGTCGTTCCGACCGGACCGCTCGACCGCTGGGTCCGCGATCCCTACGATCCGGCGATCGAGGATGGCTGGATGCATGGCCGCGGCGCCGGCGACATGAAGGCCGGCCTGTCCGCCTGCCTCTATGCGCTGAGCGCCTTGCGTAGCCTTGGCTATCAGCCGGCCGCGAACGTGTATCTCCAGTCGGTGGTCGAGGAGGAATGCACCGGCAATGGCGCGCTTGCATGCCTGCAGCGCGGCTACCGCGCCGACGCCGCCTTCATTCCCGAGCCGCTGGAGCCGCGGCTGATGCGGGCGCAGGTCGGGCCGATCTGGTTCAGGGTCGAGGTCGACGGCGATCCGCAGCATGCGTCGGGTGCATTTTCGGCCGGCGCCAATGCCATTGAAAAAGCCTTCGTCATCATCCAGGCGCTGAAGCAGCTCGAAATCGTCTGGAACGCGCGCAAGGTCGATGATCCGCATTTCCATGATCACCCGCATCCGATCCGCTTCAACCTCGGCAAGATCGAAGGCGGCGAGTGGACATCGAGCGTTCCGGCGCGCTGTGTCTTCGAGATGCGCGTCGCCACCTATCCCGGCCAGAGGCTCGAAGACGCCAGGGCCGAGCTCGAGGCCTGCATTGCCGATGCGGCGCGCGCCGATCCGTTCCTGGCCAACCGACCACCCAAGATGACCTACAATGGCTTCATGGCCGAGGGCTATGTGCTGGAGGGCGCCGACGAGATGGAAGCGGTGCTGCGCCGCAGCCATACCGCCGTGTGGGGCGAGCCGCTGACGGAACACGTCACCTCGGCGACCACCGATGCACGTTTCTTCGGCCTCTATGCCGACACGCCGGCGATCGTCTACGGCCCGATCTGCCGCATGCCGCATGGCTATGACGAGGCCGTCGATCTCGACTCGGTGCGCAAGGTCACCCAGACGATCGCGCTGTTCATCGCCGACTGGTGTGGCCTCGAACCTATCGAGGCTAAGCCATGAATGCGGCGGTGCCCGATGCGTTCGGCGAAACACTCGCCGAGGACGCACCGGGTGTCTCCACGGCCGACGCCCTCGCCATCCTGCGCCGGCACTACGGGCTGACCGGCACCGCGCGTCCGCTGCCTGGCGAACGCGACCACAATTTCCATATTCAGACCGACGGCGAGGGCGAGTTCGTCCTGAAGATCTCCCATCCGGCGGAAGAAGCTGGCTTCACCGACTTCCAGAACAAGGCGCTCGACCACATCCTTGCGGTCGACCCCACCTTGCCGGTTCCCTCGGTGCGCAAAAGCATCGAGGATGAAGCGCAGTTCGCGGTCAGCGTCGCTGGATCGGCGCCGCGCATTATCCGGCTGGTGACCTATCTGTCCGGTCAGTTGCTGTCGCGCTCGCCGACTTCCGAGGCGCAGGATCGCAATCTGGGCATCTTCCTCGCCCGCCTCAGCCGGGCGCTGCGCGGCTTCTTCCATCCGGCCGCCGGCAACGACCTGCTCTGGGACATCCGCAAGGTCGCCAAGACACGGCCGATGATGGCGCACATCACTGATCCGAGTCGGCGGGCGATGGTCGAGCGCGCGATCGACTCCTTCGAGGAGCATGCTGCGCCGGTCATCCCGAGCCTGCGCGCGCAGATCGTCCACAACGACATGAATTCCTACAATGTGGTGATGGATGCTTCGCGGCCGGAGGTCGTGAGCGGCATTCTCGATTTCGGCGACATGATCCATTCGCCGCTGATCTGCGACCTCGCCATCGGCGCCGTCTACCGCTGGCCGGCGGAAGGCCATCCGCTGGCACCGGCAGCGCGCTTTGTCGCAGGTTATCAGTCGCTCCAACCACTGGAGGAGGAAGAGATTGGCATTCTCTTCGATCTGATCCGTGCCCGACTTGCGCTCATCGTCAACATCGCCAGTTGGCAGGCCGAGCGTTTCCCGGCCAAGCGCGACTACGTGCTGCGCCTCGCCACCGAGGTCTGGGCTTCGCTTGAAAAGCTTGATGGTCTGTCGTCCACCGATGCCCGCCGCTATTTTCTCGACCATTCCAATCCGGAGTAGATGCTCGTGCCCCAGTCCTCGCCGTATCCCGCAAATGCCGACGCGGCTGCATCGGAGCGCGCGCTGCTCGAACGCCGCGCCAGGCTGCTCGGGCCGACCTACCGCGCCTTCTACCGCAACCCTATTCATCTGGTGCGCGGCAGCGGTGTGTGGCTCTACGATGCCCAGGGCCGCAAGTTCCTCGACGCCTACAACAACGTCGCCTCGGTCGGCCACTGCCATCCGCGCGTCGTCGAGGCACTGTCCGGGCAGGCCGCAACGCTCAACACCCACACACGCTATCTCAGCGAGATCATCCTCGATTACGCGGAAAAGCTTCTCGGCACCGTTCCGGCCCATCTCGGCCACGCGATGTTCACCTGCACCGGCAGCGAGGCGAACGACCTTGCCATCCGCATTGCCCAGCATTCCAGCGGCGGCACCGGGGTGATCATCACCGATTTCGCCTATCACGGCGCCACCATAGCGACGGCGCAACTGTCGCCGGCGGCGGTCGGGGCAAAGGGGGTACCAGCGCACCACCGCACGGTGGCAGCGCCGGACACGTTCCGCGACCATGGCCGGGCCGCGCATGATTTCGCCGGAAATGTCGCCGCTGCCATAGAGGACATGCGAGCAAAAGGCATCAAGCCGGCGGCGCTGCTTCTCGACTCCGCCTTTTCCAGCGACGGCATCTTCTTTCCCGATGCGGCGGTGATGCGCGAAGCGGCGGATCACGTCAAAAAGGCCGGCGGCATCGTCATCGCCGATGAGGTCCAGTCCGGCTTCGGCCGGCTTGGCCAGGGCATGTGGGGCTTCGCAAACTATGGCATCGAGCCTGACATCGTCTCGATGGGCAAGCCGATCGGCGATGGGCACCCGATGGGCGCCGTGCTCGTGCGGCCGCAGCTTGTCGCCTCCTTCGGTTCGAACACCGGCTACTTCAACACCTTCGGCGGCAACCCGGTCGCGGCCGCTGTCGGCCTCGCCGTTCTCGATGTCATCGAAGGCGAGGGGCTGATCGAGAATGCGCGCAATGTCGGCGCCTATACGAGTGAACTGCTGCGCGCCCTGCAGGGCCGGCACGGCGCGGTCGCTGATGTCAGGCACAACGGCCTCTATTTCGGCGTCGAGCTGACGGCGGACGGCGACGAGGCTCTGGCCGCCACCAAGACATCGGCGGTCGTCGAAGCCATGCGCGAGGACGGCGTGCTGATCTCGTCCTGCGGTCCGCGCGGCAATGTGCTGAAGATCAGGCCGCCACTGCCCTTTGCCAGGGACAATGCCGAGCAACTGGCCGAGACGCTCGATCGCGCTCTGTCGAACTGGTGATCGGAGCGGCCCGCGCATGCTGAAGCTCGAACATCAGACCCTGAATGACCGCGCCTATGGCGCGCTCAAGCAGGAGCTGATTTCCGGCGGCTTCAGCCCGGGCCAGGCGC
>NZ_RZPI01000417.1:0-5058 GCF_003998715.1 Mesorhizobium sp. M7A.F.Ca.CA.002.15.2.1 | reverse complement strand
GGCGGCATCTGTCGCCGGAGGCGTAGTCGCGGCAGGCGTACCGGCGGCCGGTGCGGAAATCGCCGGTGCGTTCGGGGCCGAGGGCGGGGTGGTCAGCGCCGCGACCGATTCGCCTTCGCCGATGCCGCTTTGGCCACCGGCCGGACCCGGGTCGACTTCACCACCCTGCGGTGTCAGCCGCTGGGTGAATTTCGTGCTTTCGGCTTCCGTGCCGCCAGCCGCGGGCGCCGGCGGCGCTGCCGCGGCATCGGTTGCCGGCTTGGCCGGCGCTGGCTTCACGGGTTCGGTTTTCGCTACCTGATTGCCGCCAAGCCCCAGCATCTTGCCGAAGGCGTCCTTGTTCAGCCAGATGCCGTAGCCGCCGCCGGCAACGACCAGCAGTGCGAAGACGGCCGCGATCAGCCCGCCATAGCTGCGCTTGCGCTCGGCGGGACGCAGGCGCTGGAAGGTATCCGGTACCGGCTCTTCATTGTCTTCGTTGCTGGAAAAGACATCGGCCTCGTCGTCCGCCTCCTCGGCGTTCATGCCTGGAAGAGGCGTGTCGGCGCGAGCCGGCTGGGCAGGCGCCGGCGTCGACCTTTGCCAGCTTGGCTCGACCTTGGCGGCAGGCGGCGGCGCGGGTTGATAGGGCTCGGGCTTGGCGACGGGCGGTGCCGGCCAGGCCGATTCCGCCTTCGCCGGCTGCCTCGTATGGCTTGGCTGGTTCTTGTTGCGATCGATCGACGAAAAGATGTGTTCCAGCTCCGCGAGCGGGTCGGTCTCCGGCACGCTCTTGGCATAATCGCGCTCGACGCTTGTAATGGCGTCTTCCAGCGAACGCATCTGCGTGGCTATGGCTTCGGGAGCCCACGGCGGCGAACGTTCACCAAGCTTCTTCGCTAGCATGGTGCGAACGCTGGCATAGATGCGCGTACGCTTTTCCGGCGTCTCGTCGCCATGCTTGTCGAGCGCGTTTTTCAGAATAGCAACGAAATCTGCCATGCTTCAGTCGACCTGTATTTTGCTTCCGCGTCGGCCCCCGCAAATCAGCCGCGATGCCCGGAAAGGCTCAGAAACTAGTCTTGAAACGGATCGGTCACAAGTATCGTGTCGTCGCGTTCCGGGCTGGTGGAAAGGAGCGCGACCGGTGCGCCGATGAGCTCCTCGATGTAGCGGACATACTTGACCGCCTGGGCCGGCAGATCATTCCAGCTGCGCGCGCCGGCAGTGGTGCCTTTCCAGCCCTCGAGCGTCTCGTAGACCGGTTCGACACGTGCCTGCGCGCCCTGGCTGGCCGGCAGATAATCGATCATCTCGCCGTCGAGACGGTAACCGGTGCAGACCTTGATCTCGTCCAGCCCGTCAAGCACGTCGAGCTTGGTCAGCGCGATGCCCTTGATGCCGTTGACCGCGACGGCCTGGCGCACCAGCACCGCGTCGAACCAGCCGCAGCGGCGCTTGCGACCGGTGACGACGCCGAATTCATGGCCGCGCGTGCCGAGGAATTCGCCGACCTCGTTCTTCTGCTCGGTCGGGAACGGACCCTCGCCGACGCGTGTCGTATAGGCCTTGGTGATGCCGAGCACATAGCCGATGGCGCCCGGGCCAACGCCGGAGCCGGCGGCAGCCTGTCCGGCAACCGTGTTCGACGAGGTCACGAACGGATAGGTGCCGTGGTCGATATCGAGCAGTGTGCCCTGCGCGCCCTCGAACAGGATGCGCTCGCCAGCCCGGCGCTTGTCGTCGAGGATCTTCCAGACCCGGTCCATATAGGGCAGGATGTCGTCGGCGACCGAGGTTAGTTCCTGCATGATCGTGTCATGCGTGACTTCCGCATGACCAAGCCCGCGACGCAGCGCATTGTGGTGCGTCAGCAGCCTGTCGATTTTCAAGGGCAGTGTTTCCAAATCCGCCAAATCCATCACCCTGACCGCGCGCCGGCCCACCTTGTCCTCATAGGCGGGGCCGATGCCGCGACGGGTCGTGCCAATCTTCGTCCCGGAATTGGATGCGGCGTCCTCACGAAATCCGTCCAGCTCTCGATGCAGGGACAGGATAAGCGCTGTGTTTTCGGCTATTTTCAGGCGATCCGGCGCTACTTCGACACCTTGCGCCTTGAGTTTTGCCACCTCGGCGACGAAAGCGTGCGGGTCGAACACGACGCCATTGCCGATGATGGACAGCTTGCCGTGGCGCACGACGCCCGACGGAAGCAACGACAGCTTGTAGACCTTGCCGTCGACGACCAGCGTATGGCCGGCATTGTGGCCGCCCTGGAAACGCACCACGACATCGGCGCGCTCCGACAGCCAGTCGACGATCTTGCCCTTGCCTTCGTCACCCCACTGCGAGCCGACGACCACCACATTGGCCATGTTTCTTTTCCCTTGAGACGCCGCCAAGCGGCTTGAATATGGTTCGAAACGACAGGCCTCTATAACGTCAAGACCTCGCGAGCGCGACCTTTCTTTGCCGTCGAAAATGCCCTGAGGCACAACAATTTTCGGCTTTGACATCATTTACTTGGGCGAGCGAGGGCAATAGGCCGGCAAACACCGCAGCTCCGGCGACTGGAATCCCGCGATGCATCGAAGCGCCTACATATTCCTGCTGCTCACCACCTTGCTTTGGGGTGGAAATT
The DNA here is from genome assembly GCF_003998715.1 of Mesorhizobium sp. M7A.F.Ca.CA.002.15.2.1. Taxonomy (NCBI): domain Bacteria; kingdom Pseudomonadati; phylum Pseudomonadota; class Alphaproteobacteria; order Hyphomicrobiales; family Phyllobacteriaceae; genus Mesorhizobium; species Mesorhizobium sp. M7A.F.Ca.CA.002.15.2.1. Next base: position 2,438 of record NZ_RZPI01000417.1, on the reverse strand, counting down.
CGGTGGCCGGCAAGCTGGCGGTCGATCACGTCTCGCCGATGACGCTGGTCTTCCTGCGCTGGGTGCTGGCCGTGGCGATCATGCTGCCCATCGGCTGGAAGACCATCCAGAAGGACTGGCCGGTAGTCCGCAAGCACTGGTTCGTGCTGGTCGCCCTCGGCGCCAGCGGCTTCACCCTGTTCAACACCATCTTCTACACGGCGCTCAACTACACGACAGCGATCAATGTCTCGATCGAACAGGCGGCGATGCCGATCCTGATCATGACTGCCAATTTCGTCTTCTTCCGCCTGCGCGTGAACTGGGCGCAGATTGTCGGCGTCGTGCTGACCGTCGCCGGCGTGATCCTCACCGCCTGCCATGGCGACCCGCGCCGGCTGTTGACGCTGGAACTCAATTTCGGTGACGCCATCATGCTGGTCGCAGTCTTTCTCTACAGCGGCTATTCGGTGGGGTTGCGGCTGAAGCCGGTGATGCACTGGCAGAGCCTGATGCTGGCCCTGTCGGTTTCGGCACTCGTCACCTCGTTGCCGTTCTTCCTGTGGGAGGTCCTCGCCGGCAAGGTCATCATGCCCGACGCGCGCGGCTGGACCGTCATCGTCTATACGGCGATCGGCGCATCGGTCGTTTCGCAGATCTTCTACATCAGGGGCAACGAGCTGATCGGCGCCAACCGCGCCGGCCTGTTCATCAATCTGGTGCCGATCTTCGGCACGCTGCTGTCGGTGCTGATCGTCGGCGAGACGTTCCAGCTCTATCAGGCGCTGGCCTTGGTGCTCGTGCTGGGCGGCATCGGGCTTGCCGAATACAGCGGGCGCAAGATGGCGGTGGCGGACCACCGCGGATGACATTTGGCGGCTGACGCCCTCCGCCGTCGCGGTAATCACGCGAACGGCCTGGACTTCGCCAATGGCGCGGAAACAGCGGCATGAATCCTGCCGCGTCCCCTACTTGGAACATTTCACCTCCAGCGGAGTTTGAACGCCAGGGAGGCGACATGATGAGCCACAACCCTCGCAGCACGGCAAGCATTGCTGGTCACCCTATCCACCCGATGCTGATTCCGTTTCCGATTGCCTTTTTTGTCGGCACCTTCGTTTGCGACCTTATCTTCTGGCGAACAGCCGATCCTGGATGGGTCACCGGGTCGCTTTGGCTTCTCGGCGCAGGCCTGATCATGGCTGCCCTGGCTGCGCTTGCTGGCTTGACGGATGTTCTCGGCGATGTGCAGGTCCGCAATCTCACGACGGCATGGCTCCATGCCGGCGGCAATGTACTCGTCGTGTTGATCGAGCTTTACAACTGGTACTCGCGGTATGCCGGCGGAGCGGCGGCCGTGATGCCAACCGGCATCGTCCTATCGCTGATCGTGGTTCTCATCTTGCTGTTTACGGGCTGGAAGGGCTGGGAACTGGTCTACCGACATCGCGTGGGTGTCTCCGATGGCTCGGACGAGTTGACATGAACCGGCCGCCGCGGCGGCCGGCGTCAACGAGGTGGGTCGGCGACCGCCTGTCCTCAATCACATCGCGTTGACGTCGAACTGCAGCCGCTTGGCCGAGTCGATCGACTTGTGCGCCTTGACCTTTTCCAGCACGGCTTCCGGGAACGGCGCGTCGAGATAGAGCAGCGCTATGGCATCGCCGCCCGGCCGGTTGCGGCCGAGCTGGAAGTTGGCGATGTTGACGCCATTCTCGCCGCAGACGGTGCCGAGCAGGCCGATGATGCCCGGCGCGTCCGCATTGGTGGTGTAGAGCATGTGCTGGCCGACCTCGGCATCGAGGTTGATGCCCTTGATCTGGATGAAGCGTGGCTTGCCATCCGAGAAGCATGTGCCGGCGATCGAGCGCGTCATGTGCTCGGTCTTCACCGTCAGCTTGATATAGCCGTCGAACACGCCCGACTTGTCGCGCTTGACCTCGGCCACGATGATGCCGCGCTCCTTCACCATGATCGGCGCCGACACCATGTTGACGTCCGAGACCTGAGGCCGGATCAGCCCGGCGAGTGCTGCACTGATCAGCGCGCGCGTGTTCATCGTCGCGGTCGAGCCGTCGAACAGGATCTCCACCTCCTTGATCGGATCCTCGGTGACCTGGCCGACAAAGGCGCCGAGCACCTCGGCGAGCTTGACGAACGGCTTCAGCCGCGGCGCCTCCTCGGCGGTGATCGACGGCATGTTGATGGCGTTGGAGACGGCGCCCTTGATCAGATAGTCGGCCATCTGCTCGGCAACCTGCAGCGCGACATTCTCCTGGGCCTCCGTCGTCGAGGCGCCGAGATGCGGCGTCGCCACCACATTCTCCATGCCGAACAGTTCGTTGTTCTCGGCCGGTTCGACCTCGAAGACGTCGACGCCAGCGCCGGCCACCTTGCCACTCTTCAGCGCTGCGACCAGATCGGCCTCGACGATCAGACCGCCGCGTGCGCAATTGATG
>NZ_RZPI01000416.1:0-5061 GCF_003998715.1 Mesorhizobium sp. M7A.F.Ca.CA.002.15.2.1 | reverse complement strand
CATCCAGCCCTTGATGACGGCGGCCTTCTCGTCGACCAGCGTTTTCAGTTCGCCCGCCAGCAGCGGCATGATGCGCGGCGCGCCTTGCAGGATCTCGTTGGCGAACAGCCGGCTCTCGCGCGGAAAATCGCGCGCCATCTCCAGCTTGCGCCTGATGTAGCTGCGCAGTTCGGTTAGGGGATCGCCAATGTCGTCGAGTTCGCGCAGTGGCGCCAGCCAGGTGTCGAGCAGGCGCTGCATCAGCGTTTCGTGGATGTCTTCCTTGCGCCGGAAATAATAGAGCAGGTTCGGTTTCGACATGCCGGCAGCTTCGGCGATCTGGTCGATGGTCGAGCCGCGAAAGCCGTTGGTGGAGAAGACCTCAAGCGCCGCCTCCAGGATGAGTTCGCGCTTTTCCTGCTGGATGCGGGTGCGGCGAGGGGCATCCGTGCCGATGGTCACCGTTGCAAGCCCTCGTGTTGAGGCTCATCTGGACCAATTCTCTGGACCAGTTTTTCCCTAGCCTGTGGAACGCACTTCAGGTGCCGCATTTCCGCTAGTAATCCTTGACCGCCTACAGGGCGGTGCTAACGTTTGTCCAATCGGTCAAAAATTTGCGTAGCATGAAAACGCGGCAAAGACCAAGCGTTGGGCGCAGCGAAACAGTTTACAAGGGGAAGTCCTGGTCATGTCCAACCGGCTGAAAGTCACGCCGAACGATCTCAGTGCATTCTGGATGCCGTTCACGGCAAACCGGCAGTTCAAGCAGGCGCCGCGCATGATGGTGTCCGCCAAGGACATGCATTACACAACCAGCGACGGCCGCAAGGTGCTCGACGGCACCGCCGGCCTGTGGTGCGTCAATGCCGGCCACTGCCGTCCGAAGATCACCGAGGCGATCCAGCACCAGGCTGCCGAACTCGATTATGCGCCGGCCTTCCAGATGGGCCATCCGATCGTGTTCGAACTGGCCAACCGCCTGGTCGACCTGGCGCCCAAGGGCATGGACCATGTCTTCTTCACCAATTCCGGCTCGGAATCGGTCGAGACCGCGCTCAAAATGGCGATCGCCTATCACCGTGTGAAGGGCGAGGGCTCGCGCACCCGGTTGATCGGCCGCGAGCGCGGCTATCACGGCGTCAATTTCGGCGGCATCTCGGTCGGCGGCATCGTCACCAACCGCAAGATGTTCGGCACGCTGCTCGGCGGCGTCGACCATATGCCGCACACGCATCTGCCGGAAAAGAACGCCTTCACCAAGGGTGTGCCGGAGTATGGCGCGGAACTCGCCAACGAGCTGGAGCGTATCGTCGCCCTGCACGACGCTTCGACCATCGCCGCCGTCATCGTCGAGCCGGTCGCCGGCTCCACCGGCGTCATCCTGCCGCCGAAGGGTTATCTGGAGAAGCTGCGCGAGATCTGCACCAAGCACGGCATCCTGTTGATCTTCGATGAGGTCATCACCGGTTTCGGCCGTCTCGGCACACCGTTCGCCGCCGACTATTTCGGTGTCACGCCCGACATCATGACCACCGCCAAGGGCGTCTCCAACGGCGTCATCCCGATGGGCGCGGTGTTTGTGAAGAAGGAGATCCACGACGCCTTCATGACCGGCCCCGAGCACATGATCGAGTTCTTCCACGGCTACACCTATTCGGGCAACCCCATCGCCTGCGCGGCCGCACTCGGCACGCTTGACACCTACAAGGAAGAGGGCTTGCTGACCCGTGGCGAGGAGCTGGCGCCGTACTGGGAAGACGCGCTGCATTCGCTGAAAGGCGAGCCGAACGTCATCGATATCAGGAACATCGGCCTGATCGGTGCGATCGAGCTGGCGCCGATCGCCGGCCAGCCGACCAAACGGGCCTTCTCGGCCTTCGTCAAGGCGTTCGAGCGCGGCGCGCTGATCCGCACCACCGGCGACATCATCGCGCTCTCGCCGCCGCTGATCATCACCAAGGGCCAGATCAACGAATTGATCGACCATGTTCGAGATGTGCTGAGGTCAATCGATTGACGGACTGACGCGGTCGGTTGAGGTCGGCGCGGCAGCGCGCCGACCTGACCTTTTGCTTGCAACGAACCATTACAGTCAGGCGGGCAACGCACCGATCCCGGTCAGGATCACCCGCTTGATATTTTCCTTGGCTTCCCGCCATTGCCGGTCGGACAGAGGTTTTCCGCCATTGAGTGTCTCGATCTGATGGCCGAAATCGGCGTAGTGCTGGGTCGTAGCCCAAAGCATATAGAGCAGATGACGCGGATCCACCGGGTCCATCTTGGCTTCCTCGATCCAGCGCCTGATGATCTCGACGCGGCCGTCGGTCCATTCGCGCAGCGTCGATTCCATATAGTCCTGAAGCACCGGCGCCCCGTGCATCACTTCGGAGGCCCAGACCTTCGAGCCGTCGGGATGGCGGCGTGATATTTCCATCTTGGCGTCGATATAGGCACTGATGCCGTCTATGGGCCCGCGCGCCGCGTCGAAGCAATTGGCCGCCTGTAGCCAGATTTCAAAGATGTTTTGAACGACCGACCGGTAAAGCTCTTCCTTGGTGGCGAAATAGTAGTGGAGATTTGCCTTCGGCAGTCCGGCCAGATCCGCAATCAACTGCATCGTGGCGCCGCCAAACCCTGCCTCCGCAAACACCTTCTCTGCAGCGACGAGAATGGTTTTTTCATTCTCTCGGCGGATCTCCTGTCGCCGCATGGGGCGGGTGGGTTCTGCCATGTCTACCCCAAGATTCTAGTTGACCGCTTGGTCAGGTTGTGTAGTTTAAAAGCTGACCATACGGTCAAGCTGTAAATCACTCAAGGGGCGACAAGACCCCTGGTGTAGATGGGAACTCGAGATGGCCGCACCCGGCGAGAATCTGCGAATCAATTCAAACCGTTTGTGGGATTCCATCATGGAGATGGCGAAGATTGGCCCCGGCATTGCCGGCGGCAACAATCGCCAGACCGTGACCGACGAAGACGGCGAAGGGCGGCATCTGTTCAAGCGCTGGTGCGATGCGGCCGGGCTCGAAATGGGCGTCGATGAAATGGGCACGATGTTTGCCCGCCGCGAAGGCACCGATCCCAGCCTGCCGCCGGTCTATGTCGGCAGCCATCTCGATACGCAGCCGACCGGCGGCAAGTATGACGGCGTGCTCGGCGTACTGGGCGGGCTTGAAGTGGTGCGCTCGCTCAACGATCTCGGCATCAAGACCAAACATCCAATCGTCGTCACCAACTGGACGAACGAGGAGGGCTCGCGCTTCGCGCCGGCTATGATGGCGTCCGGCGTGTTCGCCGGCGTGCTCGACCAGGCCGATGTGTACGGGCATGTCGACAAGCAGGGCAAGAAATTCGGCGAGGAACTGGAGCGCATCGGCTGGAAAGGCCCCGAGAAGGTCGGCGACCGCAAGATCCATGCCTTCTTCGAACTGCATATCGAACAGGGTCCGATCCTCGAGGACGAAGATATCGACATCGGTGTCGTCACCCATGGCCAGGGCCTTAAATGGCTGCAGGTGACGCTGACCGGCAAGGAAGCCCATACCGGCTCGACGCCGATGCCCAAGCGCCGCAATGCCGGGCTCGGCATGGCGCGGGTGATCGAACTGGTGCACGAGATCGCCATGGACTACCAGCCCGATGCCGTCGGCGCGGTCGGCCACATGGAGGTCTATCCCAATTCGCGCAACATCATCGCCGGGCGCACCGTCTTCACCGTCGATATCCGCTCGCCGGAAAAGGAAGTGCTGGACGCGATGGATGGCCGCATCCGCGAAGGCATCGACACGATCTGCGATGCACTCGACATCCGCTGCGAGATCGAACAGGTCGGCGCTTTCGATCCGGTGACTTTCGATGCCGGCTGCGTCAAGGCGATCCGCGATGCCGCCGACCGCCTTGGCTATTCCCATCGCAACATCGTTTCCGGTGCCGGCCACGACGCCTGCTGGATCAACCGCGTCGCGCCCACCGCCATGGTGATGTGCCCTTGCGTCGATGGCCTCAGCCACAACGAGGCCGAAGAGATCACCAAGGAATGGGCTTCGGCGGGTGCCGATGTCTTGTTCCACGCGGTGGTGGAGACGGCTGTCATCGTGGAGTGAGCTTAGAATCCACCTTCCAAACGACGCTCGTAAAGAAGCGCGAAGAGAACAAGGGAACAGTCAATGACCAAAGTCATCCGAAACGGCACCATCGTCACCGCCGACCGCACCTGGAAGGCCGATGTGCTGATGCAGCACGGCAAGATCGTCGCCATCGGTTCGGGCCTGCATGGCGACCATGAGTTCGACGCCACCGGCTGCTACATCATGCCGGGCGGCATCGACCCGCACACCCATCTCGAAATGCCGTTCATGGGCACCTATTCGGCCGATGATTTCGAATCCGGCACGCGCGCGGCGCTCTCCGGCGGCACGACGATGGTGGTCGATTTCTGCCTGCCGGCGCCGCAGCAGTCGCTGCTCGAAGCCTTGCAGATGTGGGACAACAAGACCTCGAAGGCGTCGTGCGACTACTCCTTCCACATGGCGATCACCTGGTGGGGCAAGCAGGTGTTCGACGAGATGGCCACGGTCGTCGACAAGGGCATCACCTCGTTCAAGCATTTCATGGCCTACAAGGGCGCGCTGATGGTCGACGACGACGAGATGTATGCGTCGTTCCAGCGCTGCGCCGATCTCGGCGCGCTGCCGCTCGTTCATGCCGAGAATGGCGACGTGGTGGCGGCACTGTCGCAGAAGCTGCTGGCTGCCGGCAACAACGGCCCCGAGGGCCACGCCTATTCGCGGCCGCCCGAAGTGGAAGGCGAGGCGACCAACCGCGCCATCATGATCGCCGACATGGCCGGCGTGCCGCTCTATGTCGTGCATGTCTCCTGCGAGCAGAGCCACGAGGCGATCCGCCGGGCGCGCCAGAAGGGCATGCGGGTGTTCGGCGAGCCGCTGATCCAGCACCTGACGCTGGACGAGAGCGAGTATTTCGACAAGGACTGGGACCATGCGGCACGCCGCGTGATGAGTCCGCCCTTCCGCAACAAATCGCACCAGGACTCGCTGTGGGCCGGCCTGCAGGCGGGTTCGC
>NZ_RZPI01000415.1:0-5064 GCF_003998715.1 Mesorhizobium sp. M7A.F.Ca.CA.002.15.2.1 | reverse complement strand
CGGTGCGGGCGGCTGCAAAACGATCAGGGACACTCGTCGCAACAGCCGGTCCTACATAGCGATAGCCTCGGCGCGGCAGTGTTTCGATCCAGCTCTCAGCATCCGCTGCGTCGGCCAATACCCGGCGCAAGGCCGCGATCTGGACCGTCAGGTTGTTGTCGGCAACCGCCAATTTGCCCCAGCCGGCTTCGACCAGCGCGTCTTTGGATACCGGTACGCCCGCGTTTTGGAGCAGCAAACGCAGAAGCGAAACGGCGCGTTGCCCAAGCATGGTTGGCTCGGTGCCGTGATACAAAATGCCCGCCACCTGATCGAGACGGAACGGGCCAAACTGATAAAGGTCGCCTCCGATTGTCATCCAACGCTTTTAGCAAATTTTTGGGAACGAATTCACGACTTTCCCGGCATCGACGGCCAATGTCGCACAGGTGCTTGCCGGAAGTAAGCACCCAGTCAAAGGAGGATCCTATGAGCGCCAATGCCATTATTCGCATGCCCGACGAGAAGAAGGGGATCATGCTGCGTGGTCAACCTATGGTCTTCCTCGTCACCGGCGAAAACACCAAGCACACGAGCATGTTCGACTGGACGATCCCAGCGGGATTCGCCACCGGACGGCATGTTCACCGTGTGCAGGAAGAGACGTTCTACCTGCTCGAAGGCGAGTGTGCGTGGCATGTCGGCGACAAGACGGTTCGCGCAACGCCCGGAACCTATCTGTTCATTCCACCGGGAGTGCCGCACGACATCACGAATGTCAGTGAGAGACCCGCCCGCGTGCTGATGACCGTCTCTCCGCCTGGCCACGAACGCTACTTCGAAGAACTTGCCAAACTCGCGGCGCAGGGTGCGCCGGACCCAAAAGCCCTCGCTGAGCTGCGGAACCGCTACGATACTGACCAGCTCTCGACTTTGACGACACGCGGGTAGGCATCTGTCACGGCGGCCCCACGACAGCTTCTGGCCCATTGCGACATATCGCGCTGGCGCACGAGCTTGGTCGCTATCGGCGCAAAGCGGACGTGATCTTCATCGCATCACGCCGAAGGTTATGGGTACACGACCTGGCCTAAAGCGGATCAGTAATCTCTGAAAAGCTGGACCGCTCGAAGAAAGCCTCAGCCGAACTTGCGTTGCGCATCCAGCGCCAGGCCAAGTCCGACCGAGCCGAACATGTCGCCTTCGATGACGGATGCCTGCGGCACCAGCGACAGGATCTCTCGTTTGGCCAGCGGGATCGCGGTCGATCCGCCGGTCAGGAACACCGCGGTGATGTCGGACGGCTTCACCTCAGCGTCCCTGATAGTCTGCCCGACCGTTGCGGTGACCCGCTCGATGTCCCTGGCAATCGTCGCGTCGAGCCCGCTGCGCGTGATTTCGGCGGTGAACTCCGCACCCGGCAGCTTCACAGCGACCTCTGCGGATGACCTGTCGGTCAGCTCTATCTTGGCCTTCTCGACACGTGCGGCCAGCGCGTGTCCGTAGCGGTGTTCGACGACGTGGATGAAACGGTCGACGAGGTCGGCGCGCTCGGCCTCGTAGCGGATCTGGCGCAGATGCGTCATCGCCTTGGCGGTGTAGACCAGGTTGATGCGCTGCCATGTGGCGAGGTCGATGAAATAGCTTGCCGGCAGGTTGCGCTTGCCGTCCTTGGTCGGCGTCAAATAGCCGAGCTGCGGCATGACATGGGCGATGCTCAGCAGCCGATCGAAATCCGTACCGCCGATATGGACGCCCCGGCTGGCCAGGATGTCGTCCTTGCGGTCGAGCGAACGGGAGCGCTGCGGCGAGACCCGCACGATCGAGAAGTCCGACGTGCCGCCGCCCATATCGATGATCAGCGCCAGTTCCTCGCGTGTCACCTTCTGCTCGTAGTCGAGCGCCGCCGCGATCGGCTCGAACTGGAAAGCGATGTGCTTGAAGCCCTGGGCACGTGCGGCGTTCTCGAGTTCGCTTTGCGCCTTCGCGTCGGCCTCGGCATCGTCATCGACGAATTGCACCGGCCGGCCAAGAACGACGGTCTCGACCGTATCGCCGGCATCGGCTTCCAGCCTCTTCTTGAGATGGCCAAGAAACATGCCGACGATCTCCATGAAGCCGATCGACCGCGATTTGATGCGGGTCTTTTCATGGGCCAGCGAACTGCCGAGCACGCTCTTCAGCGAACGCATCAGCCGGCCTTCGATGCTGTCGGTGTAATTGGCGATGGCCTGGCGGCCAAAGCAGGTGCGGTTGTCCTCGAAGTTGAAGAACACGGCACTGGGCAGCGTGACCTGGCCGTTCTCCAGCGCGACGAGGCGCGGCTGCCCGTTGCGGACCACGCCCACGGTGGAGTTCGAAGTGCCGAAGTCGATGCCGCCGAAGGCTGGTCGCATGACAAGTTCCTGCATTTGTCGTCGGCGAGCCGACAGGCGCCATGAGAAATCGCGCGCTGTCCGGGGACGGGCTGCTCTGCCGAACCGAATTGTTTGTGTCTGCCATTTGGCTGGGGAGCGCGATCTACCGCATGCCTCGGCAAAGGGAAACCACTTTTCGGGGAAAATCCTAATCTCGCCGGAAGATCAGCCTTCCGAGCCAGCCGGTCAGCATGGCCAGCGATATCGCGAAGACGCCGTAGAGGAAGGAATAATTGTGGGCGACACGGAAGATCGACTGCTCGAAACCGGATTTGCGGATTTCGAGCTGGGCCGAGCTTTCCTTGATGAACAGACCGCTCTTGAACAGGAACGCGCGGGCTTTGTGGGTTCCAACCGGCACATTCGGCGCCAGCCTGACGGTGGCGCGGAAAAGGTTCTGCGACAGGAATTGCACGCCGCCGACATTCTCGCTGTAGAGGCCGGTCGCTGACTTGCGCTCCCGCAGTGCTGCCGTGAACTCCTCGATCGTCGCCGGGCTGTCGCCGGCATCGGCGGGCTGCATATAGAGGTTGGAGGCGCCGAGCGACAGCTGCTTGTAGCTGTTGGGTTCGGTGATGTCCTGCAGCGGCCGCGTCGTCGCCACCGAATAGGAGACCGGCACGTTTTCGAAGGTCTCAGAGTCCAGATTGACCCAGACGCCGAGCACCCTGTCCTTGCGGCGCACCACCACCGGTTTGGGCGGACCTTCGAGCACGACGATGACGTCGTAGCGGCCCTGGCGCGCGACGAGTGGATCCGGGTTTTCCAGCGAACCGAAGATGGTCAGATCGGCCCCGGAAAAACCGGCGGTGATCGAGACGTTGTCGGTGGAGAGACCGATCTGGATGCCTTCGGTCAGCGGGACCTGTGCCTTCGCCGGCACGGCGGCCGCAAGCAGCGACAGGACAATGGCGGTTGCGAATGTGCTGCGAGCCTTCATCAGTTGAGGCCCGCGGCAGACAGCGAATAGAGGTTGGGCGGGGTGACGAAAAGATCGATCGCCAATCGTATCGCCACCGCCAGCACCAGCAGTGCCAGCAAGGCCCTGAGCTGCTCGCCGCGCAGCCTCTGGCCGGCCTTGGCACCGTACTGCGCGCCGGCGACGCCGCCCGCCATCAACAGGAAGGCCAGCACGACATCGACTGTCTGGTTGGTGGTGGCGTGGACCAGCGTCGTATAGGCGGAGGTGAAGATGATCTGGAACAGCGAGGTGCCGATGACGACATTGGTCGGCACTTTCAGCAGATAGATCAGTGCCGGCACCATGATGAAGCCGCCGCCGACGCCCATGATCGACGACAGGAAGCCGATGCCGGCGCCAAGCCCAAGTACGGGGATGACGCTGACGAACAGTTTTGACGCCCTGAAGCGCATCTTCAGCGGCAAGCGGTGGATCCAGTTGTGCTGGCCGGATTTCTTCAGCACCGGCGCCGCACCGCTGCGCGTCGCGCGCAGCGCATTGACGCTTTCGACCAGCATCAGCCCGCCGACGGTGCCGAGCAGCACGACGTAGAGCAGCGAGATGAACAGGTCGAGCTGGCCGAGCCTGCGCAGGAAGGCGAAGACGTAGATGCCGCCGGTGGAACCGACAATGCCGCCGGCCAGCAACACCCCGCCGAGCTTGAGGTCGAGCGTACCGCGCTTCATGTGCGAAAGGACGCCGGAGACGGAGGAGGCGATGACCTGGTTGGCGCCAGTGGCGACAGCGATCGCCGGAGGGATGTTGTAGAAGATCAAGAGCGGCGTGATGAGGAAGCCGCCGCCGACGCCGAACATGCCCGACAGGAAACCCACCGCCGCGCCCATGGCCAGCAGGACGAAGATATTGACGGAAATTTCCGCGATCGGGAGATAGATGCCCACCCGTCAGTCTCGATCAGTTCTGCCTGTCGGCGAATGCAACCGTTGCGGGCATCTTGGACCGACAAGCCAATTCGTTCTTGCGCCGGAGGTGCTGCGAAGTCAAACCGCGCTACGCCGCCGAAACAAAAAACATCTCAATCAGTTAACAGGCGAATGTGTGGCAAGGGCGTCGTGGAAGCGACGCCTCTGCCGTTATTTGCGCGCCAGCAGTGCCTTCACCAGGTTTTCGTCGACTTCGCCGGTCGCCGCCATCTTGTTGTCGGTCTGGAAAGCCATGATCGCGGTCTTCGTTTTCTGGCCCATCTTGCCGTCGGCGCCGCCGGCGTCGTAGCCGTTCTTGTTGAGAATGCGCTGGATGTTCTGGACGGCCTTCTTCATGTCGATGCTGGCGGTCGTCTGCGGCGCGCCGTCCTGCCAGGACTCGGGAATGTCGGCCGAGTTGGCTGCCGCATCCAGCGGCTTGGCCTTCCACAGCTCGGTCGCGGCGCGGGCGCGCTCGAGCTGCTCGGGCCGCAGCGCATTGGCGATCTCGTCACGCTTGGCCGCCGCATCCTTGTCGCCTGTCTTGGCGACGAGCGCGAACCATTTGTAGGACTCCTCGAGGTTCTGCTTCATGCCGACGCCCTTGGCGGCGAGGATGCCGAGATTGAACTGGCTGTCCTTGACGCCGACGTCGGCCGCCGCCTGGAACCAGTGCGCGGCCGATTCATTGTCGGTCACGCCGTCAGCCGCCATGGCAAACAGCACGGCCAGATTGTGCATGCCGCTGGCGTTGCCCTGTGCCGCGGAAAGCTGGTACCAGGTC
>NZ_RZPI01000414.1:0-5070 GCF_003998715.1 Mesorhizobium sp. M7A.F.Ca.CA.002.15.2.1 | reverse complement strand
AGAATGCGCTGTCCGACGAATGGCCGAAGCCGGCGGTTACGACGGGCAGCGGTGGCTCCATTCCGGTTGTCGGCGATTTCCAGACCTATCTCGGCATGGAATCGCTGCTGGTCGGGTTCGGCCTCGACGACGACCGCATCCACTCGCCCAACGAGAAATACGAGCTCAGCTCCTTCCACAAGGGCCAGCGCTCCTGGGCGCGGATTCTCGATGCCTTGACGCGCTGAGCAGCGGAACCCCTGTTTTCCTGTTGATTTTTCAGCCGATCGCGGCGAGGACGGGCCACAAGATAAAGCGCTGCAGCATCCCCTGCGGGTCAGGGGGCACTGTAGGGCTCGACCGGAGAAGACAATGGCCGATATCCGTTTCCATAAAAACGACCTGCCCGACCTCTCGCACTACAATGTCGGGGCAGTGGCCATCGACACCGAAACGCTCGGGCTCAATCCGCATCGCGACCGGCTGTGCGTGGTGCAGATTTCGCCCGGCGACGGCAGCGCCGACGTCATCCAGATCGCGCCCGGCCAGAAGAAGGCGCCGAACCTCGTCAGCCTGCTGAGGAACCGTGGCGTAACCAAGCTGTTCCACTACGGCCGCTTCGATCTTGCCGTTCTCTACAATGCGTTCGGCGTCATGCCGGAGCCGGTGTTCTGCACCAAGATCGCCTCGCGGCTGACCCGCACCTATACCGACCGCCACGGGCTCAAGGACATCTGCTTCGAGCTTCTCGGCGTCGGGCTGTCCAAGGCGCAGCAATCGTCGGACTGGGCGGCCGAGACGCTGTCGCCCGAACAGCTCGAATATGCGGCTTCCGACGTGCTCTATCTGCACCGGTTGCGCGATGTACTGGCCGGACGGCTGGCGCGCGATGGGCGGACCAAGGAGGCCGATGCCTGCTTCCGCTTCCTGCCGACGCGTGCCAAGCTTGACCTGATGGGCTGGGACGAAGAGGATATCTTCGCCCATAGCTGAGGGCCGTTGGCGCGCTCCGCGGGCCGGTGACCGTTTGGAACCGGATACAGGCCGTCGCGTTCTGTCGGCTCAGTTTGTCGGTGCAATTGGGGATAATGACATGGCGGACAGAAAGCCGATTGCGACCGCGCCGACAGACGGCTCCAAGGTCTCCGTGACCTGGAAGGACAGCGACGGCGTCATCAACGAATCCATCGCGCAATATCGCGACGACGGCTGGTGGGTCTATATCGACAGTCACACGCAAAAGAAGGTCGAGCCGACCAGCTGGCGCCCTGCCGCAAGCGACGACGACGATCAATAAGCGCGCCGCTGGTGAGGCCGGCTGCTTTCGAATAGCCTAAGCTGTTGATGTCGAGGCCGATTCGGGCTTTCCGGTCCGCGGTCGCCCTCTTGCTCGGAGGAAATCGCTATGGGTGTCGAAAGCTTGCTCGTCTTCATCATCATCGGTGCCATCGCCGGCTGGCTCGCCGGTCTCATCGTTTCCGGCTTCGGCTTCGGCCTGATCGGCAACATCATCGTGGGCATCGTCGGTGCGTTCATGCCGGCTGGCTGTTTCCGCGGATCGGCTTTTCCATCGGCCGCGGCACTCTCGCCGCGATCATCCATGCCACGATCGGCGCCATCATCCTGCTGGTACTGGTCAAGGTTCTGAAACGAGCCTGAGGCTCGACAACGCAAAGAGCGCGCCATGAAACAGAATACGCTCTATCTCGTCATCGGCGCGCTCGTCGTCGTGGTCATCGCGCTCGGCATCTATGTCTATCGCGAGCAGACCAAACCCAAGGGCGTCGAGCTCAAGATCGACGACAAGGGCATTTCGATCCAGCAGAACTAAGCCATGCGGGGGCGCGACATGGTTGCTTCTGACGCCCCGGAAGACGTCGATCAGCCCCCGATCACCGTGGCGGAGTGGGAGAGGCTGAACCGGCCGCCAAGGCGCGAGGCGCTGCTGCGCTATCGTTGGCGGGTGTTTCGCTTTCTGAGGACATCCGCACCGGTCAGCGAATTGCAGGGGCAAGAGCAGGTATTCCGCGATGCGGTCGTCGCCACCGTGGCCTTCAACCGGCCCGAAATGATCGAATGGCAGATCCACCTGGTACGCCGATACCTGGCCGAGCACGAAAGCTACATCGTTTTCGACAACAGCAACAAGGGCGAGGCAAGGGAAGCAATCCGCGATCTCTGCCGTCGCCAGCATGTCCCCTATGTCGCATTGCCGAAGAACAGGCTGGTCGTCAGCAGATCGCACGGTCAAGCGCTCAACTGGATCGTGCGGAATTTCTTGCCCAGGTTCGGGCCGAAGCTGTTCGGCTTCATCGATCATGACATCTTTCCGACTGAACCGTTTTCGATCCGCGCCCGGATGGAGGGCAAAAGCCTCTACGGCAGCGTGCGGCGCGATACGCCGACGCCAGGCGGCTGGTTCCTGTGGCCCGGCTTCTGTTTTTTCGACGGAAGCCTTTTGCGGCGACGGCTGGATTTCGCCCCGAGCTACAAGTTTCATATGGATTCCGGCGGCGGCAACTGGCCTGTGCTCTACAGGTCGATCGATCCGGCGCTGGTTCGATTCGCTGAAAACAAATCGCTTCGCTTCGGCGCCGGACATGATCAATCCGAGGATTTTTTCATGATGGTCGAGGGCTGGCTGCACGTCACGAACGCCTCGAACTGGAGGCGACAGCCGGTCGACAGGGGCGAACACATTGTCGCGCTGTTGCGGCAAGCCGGCGGTCCCGACCAGCCGGATGTGAAGTTCGAGCCCATCTGAACGAGACAGCGAACAGCGTGGCGTCAGTAACCTGCAAAGAGCAGACGCTGGCGTTTTTGGCTGCCCAACCCCAAGGCCGGCATTCGAACACGACTTAACCCGCCCTTAAATCGCCGCATCTACTCTTCAACCCGAACGCCATAGGCATCGGGGACATCAAGCACAGCGCATGGCGAACCGCAGAGACAGTCGCATCGAACCCAGTTTCGAGGGGCCGCCGCAGGCGCGGTCCTCGGCGGGTCTTTCGGTGAACGAGGAGGATCGCGTCGTGCCGAGCAATCGCAAAGCCTCCGCAAAACGCAAGCCGGCCAAAGGGAAATCGTCGCGGGTCAAGCGCGGCAGAAGCCGGCGCGGCCTGTTCGGCGTGCTCGGCCGGCTGTTCTACTGGTGCTTCGTGCTCGCCATCTGGGGCGGCATCGCCGTGGCCGGCATCGTCATCTACTACGGCGCCAAGATGCCGGCGGCGACGACCTGGTCGATTCCCGACCGCGCCCCCAACATCAAGATCGTCTCGGCAGATGGCCAATTGCTCGCCAATCGCGGCATGAGCGGCGGCGAGGCGGTCGGCCTGCACGAAATGTCGCCCTATATCCCGGAAGCCGTCATCGCCATCGAAGATCGGCGCTTCTACTCGCATTTCGGCATCGACCCGATCGGGCTTTCCCGCGCCATGGTCACCAATGTGCTTGGCGGGCATTTCTCGCAGGGTGGCTCGACGCTGACCCAGCAATTGGCCAAGAACCTGTTCCTGACACCCGACCGCACGCTGGAGCGCAAGGTGCAGGAAGTGCTGCTGGCGCTATGGCTGGAGCACAAGCACACCAAGGACCAGATCCTCGAAATGTACCTGAACCGGGTGTATTTCGGCTCTGGCGCCTATGGCGTCGAAGCCGCCTCGCGCCGCTATTTCGGCAAGAGCGCGCGCGACGTCACCCTGTCGGAAGCCGCATTGCTTGCCGGCCTGCTGAAGGCGCCGTCGCGGCTGTCCCCGGCACGCGATCCGAAGGCCGCCGAGGAGCGCTCGCAGCTGGTGCTTGCCGCCATGCGCGACGAGGGCAAGATCAGCGCCAAGGAACTGACCTCGGCGATGAGCGCGCCGGCAACGCGTGCGCCGTCCTATTGGACCGGCTCGGAGAATTACGTCGCCGATACCATCATGGAGGAACTGCCCGACCTGATCGGCGACGTACGCGGCGATATCGTCATCGACAGCACCGTCGACCTAAACCTGCAGAAGCTCGCCGAGCAATCGATCCGCAGGCTGATCGACGACAGCGGCAAGAAACTCAACGTCAGCCAGGGCGCCCTGGTGTCGATCGACGATTCCGGTGCGGTGCGCGCCATGGTCGGCGGCTACGACTATTCGACCAGCCAGTTCGACCGTGCTTCGGAGGCACGTCGCCAGCCGGGTTCGGCATTCAAGCCGTTCGTCTATATGGCCGCTCTTGAAGCCGGCCGCACGCCCGACAGCATCCGCAACGATGCGCCGATCAAGATCGGCAACTGGACGCCCGACAATTACGGCGGCAAGTATTTCGGCAAGGTGACGCTGGCCACTGCGCTGGCCAAGTCTCTGAACTCGGTGGCAGCGCAGCTGACCATGGAGGTCGGGCCGAACGCGGTTGTCGAGGCGGCGCACCGCATGGGCATCCAGTCCGACCTGACAGCCAACACCTCGATCGCGCTCGGCACTTCGGAAGTGACGCCGCTGGAGTTGACATCGGCCTATGTCCCCTTTGCCAATGGCGGCTACAAGCCCGACATCCATTTCATCCGGCGCGTGACGACCACCGAGGGCAAAGTGCTTTACGACAGCGGCGGCGGCAGCGCGCCGCGCGTCGTCAAGCCTGAGATCGTCGGCATGATGAACTCGATGATGACGGGCACGGTTGAGATCGGCACTGCCCGGAAAGCGGCTTTCGCCTGGCCATCGGCCGGCAAGACCGGCACCAGTCAGAATTCGCGCGACGCCTGGTTCGTCGGCTACACCGCCAATCTCACCACCGGTGTGTGGTTCGGCAATGATGATGGCAGCCCGATGAAGAAGGTCACCGGCGGCGCACTGCCGGCGCAGGCCTGGCACGAGTTCATGGTTGCGGCCCACGAAGGTGTGCCGGTGCGGCCGCTGCCCGGCACCTGGAAATCGACGCCGGGCGACACAATCGTCCCCGACGAGATACCCTCGGCGAACAACACGGCGCCGGTTCCGTCCACGTCGGTCGGCCAGCAGGCACCAGCGCGGCCAGCAGCGCCGGTTGCCCAAGCGCCAGCGCCGGTCCGCGCGGCTCGTCCCGCCCAAACCGTCGATGCCGATGGCCTTTCCATGC
>NZ_RZPI01000413.1:0-5078 GCF_003998715.1 Mesorhizobium sp. M7A.F.Ca.CA.002.15.2.1 | reverse complement strand
GATGTCGGCAGCGTGTCGGTGGCGTGGATGACCTGGCCGTTGCCGAAGGTCTCGATCTTCGATTCGGCCGGGCTGCCGCCGTCGCCGAACACCAGCCTGGCGTTGGTGGCGCTGGAGAACTGGACGCCCTGGGCGACCTTGGTGATGGTCGACGTCTGACCAGCAGGGCCAGGATTGTTGTTGAGGAGGTCACCGAGCTGGATCTTGCCGGTGCCGGTTGTCGTCGTGCCGGCCATGTCGATGCCGAGCGAACCGGTGGAGTTGCCGCCGTCGACATCGAAATCGTCGGCCGTGATGGTGCTCGTGCCGAGCGCCGCGCCATTGAGGTCGAGGCCGACGGCGTTGGTGGCGCTTGCCGCGATCCCGATGTTCAGGCTGTGGAAATCCAGCGTCGAGCCGAGCGTGCCGGAAACCTGGACGCCGGTGCCAGTGATGCCCTGCAGGTCGACCGCCCCGAGATCGATGGCGCCGCCGCTGACATTGTTGAGTGATATGCCGGTCGCCGCGCCATTGGTCGAAATCGTGTCGAACTTGATGCCGTCCGCGCCGACCGTCGCGCCTGTCGCCCCGGCCACGACCGCCGTCGCATCGCCAAGCTTCAGCGCGGTTCCCGTGCCGGTGGTGATGGTGTTGCCGGTGCCGCTGACGCTGATCGTGCCGGCGCCGAAGGTGCTGGCGCTGAAGCCGGCGCCGCTGGCGGTGGTGATCTTGAGGTTGCCGCCGGTAAAGGCGAGCGAGCCCGTGCCCTGGGTCGGGCCGATGCTGGGGAGCTTGACGATGGCGCCGTTGGCGCCGCTGCTGGTGTCGAATATCTTCGAGGTGCCGGAGAAGGTGGCCGTTCCCTCGGACGATCCGTCAAACAAGACGCCGACGGCGCTCCCGGTATGATTGATCGTGCTCGAAATATTGTACACGCCCTCGGCGTTGCCGCTGAAGGTGAAGACCGCTGTCCCCGGCAGTGCTACTGCCGAGGTCGAAACGACCGAACCGCTCATGTTGAGCTCGCTCCAGTCGCCGCCGCCGACTTGCAAGACGCTACCCGCGCTGACGTTGATCGAGCCGGTGTAGTTCAGTGTGGCGTGGACAAGATCATTGCCGCCGGCGAGCGTGATCGCTGAACCAGTGGTGCTTGTCGTCGCGCCGATGCTGGCGCTGCCGCCATTCCCGCCAACGTTGACGGTCCCGCTCGAGGTCGTCAATGCGATACCGATCTCGGCGCCATCGATGTTCAGGGTGGATCCGGCGACATTGGCGATGTTTATGGTGCCGACCAGCGGCCCACCAATATCGAACCCTCTGTAGCTGACGTCGAGATCGGTCTTGCCGGTGAAATTGACCACGCCGGCGCCGCTCAGGCCGATCAATGAAGCGCCGATGTAGCCGGTATCCCTCAGGCCGCCAATGTTGACGTCGCCGCCGAGATTGATACCTCCAAGCAGCACACCAGCGCCGGTACTCGTGGATACGGCCGAGACGCTGTCGAAGGCAACGCCGCCGGCGCCGACATTGGCGCCGAACAAGATAAGACCGTCGGCGCCGGAATTGATCTCGTTGCCCGTGCCGGTGACCGTAACGGCGCCGGTGGTAAAATCTCCGAAGGCGATGAAGCCGGTGCCGGTCGTCGTCGTTATGTCGAGACCGCCATTGGTGAAATTGATCGCGGAATTGGTGTTGGGGGCCGGTGTGCCTGCGGGGAAATTGCCAACGAGACCCAGGCTGACGGCGTCCGTCGCGCCCGAGCTGATCACCTTGCTGGTGCCCGAGAAGGTGATCGCGGCCGAGTCGTTGCCGGCAATGACGATATTGCCGCCAGCGGCCGCGTTGGTATCAGTCAGGTTGCCCGACAGCGTCACCGAGCCGCCAGTCATGCTCTGGATCGAAACAGCCGCGCCGGTGCCGTTGCTGTTGATGGTGCCGGCATAGGAGATGATCGCGCTGCCGCCGCTCCCGGCAGTCGTCGAGCCGACATTGAAAGCCGTGTTCGCGCCGGTGTTGGTCAGCGTGCCGTCGCCAATGGTCACCGTGCCGGTCAGGTTCTGCAGGTTGATGCCGCCGCCGGTCAGCGTGCCCGCCGGACCGCTGTTGGGCAAGCTGCCACGCGTGACCGTGATGTCGCCGCTGCCGCCATTGGCGTCGAGCAGCGTGCCGGCGACGTTGATGTTGTTGTTGGTGATCGACAAATTGGTGTCGAGGCCGACGACCTTGAACGCTGTCTGGCCCACGGCGACATTGCTGACCGTGACGCCTTCGATGAAGATGCCGCCGGTATTGACGAAGCCAGCCGCGCTCCCGTTGACGAGGAAGACCGAGCCGCTGCCGCCGCTGAAGTCGAAAGCGGTGTCGCGCACCTGGTTGTTGCCGAGCAGATGCAGGGTATCGCTGCCCGTGCTCTTGACCACGCCCTCATCGCCGGTGACGTTGCCGCCAGTAGCGCCGAGATTGCCCTGGACATTGACCGGCTGGACGGTACCGGAGGTGAGGATGGAGGCGCCGTTGCCGAAGCCGATGATCGACTGGCCGGAATCGAGCGTGAACGGGGTGCCGCTGAGATCGACGGTGCCGACAAAGGCGAAGTTCAGCGTGCCGGTCATGGCATCGGCCTCGGCGACCGTGTAGGTGGTCACGTCGGCGCTGAGCCCGTCCGTGTTGGCGTGGACGATGCCACCGCCCTGGGAAATCATGATGGTCCCACCGACCGCGCTGGCCAGATGGGCGGCGCCGGTGAAGTTGACGTCGTCGAAATCATAATTGCCGAGCGTCGGATCGAGCCCGATCGTGTTGACGGTGTAGCCGCCGGCGGCGGCGCTGATGGAGGACTGCAGCCCATCGGCGGACGTGCCGTCGCCGAAGGTGAAGTTGGCGTTGGCCGAGGTCGCGGTGGCGCCGCTCGACGACAATTCGACGCCGACGCCGACATTGGAAATGCTGGAGCCGCGCAGGAAGGTGATGGTCTTGTTGCCGGTCGTCGACGACAGGTCGATGCCGCGCGAGGTCAGGCTGCCGGTGCCGGTGATCGTGGTCAGGCCGAAATCGGCCCTTGTCGAGGAACCGCTCGAGGAACCGCTGAAGTCGATGCCGGTCTGGTTGGCGCCAACCTCGTCGATCGTGGTCGTGCCGAAGCTGATATGTTCGTTGATGTCGAGGAACTCGATGCCGGCGGTGCTTGCCGCTCCCAGCGTAACCTGGGTTGTGCCGAAGGTGACCGTGCCATTGTCGGCAATGAAGATGCCGGTGCCGCCAGGCGTCGTCACGGTGACCTCGCCAAAGCTCGCCGATGCCGTGCTGGCGACATTGGTGACGGACAGGCCGGTGCCCGTGGCATTGGTGATCGACAGCGGCGCGGTCACGTTCAACGTCGCGGTGCCGCCGAGGCTGCTGACAAGCGCCCCGCCGCCACCCGTCGCCGACAAGGTCGGGCCAGTGAAGCTGATGGCGCCGCCGGCCGGGGTCAGCGTCGATCCGACATCGAACAGATCGCCGGTGCCGGTCGAGGTGACCGTACCGCTGAAGGTCACCGAGCCGCCGGTGGTGCCGTCGACCTTGACCGCCGCGCCTGGCGCGGTTGCCGAGCTGGAGATGTTGGCCGCTACGCCGACTGTCGCGCTGCCGCCGGAAACGACGACACCGTCGCCAGCGCCCGAATTGGTGATGGTGCCGCCGAGGATCGTGATCGAGCCCGTATTGTTGGTCAGGCTGACATCGGTGCCCGCGACATTGGTCGCCACCAGATTGGTGATGGTGAAGGTCGATGACGAAGCGTTGATTGCAAGGCCGTTGATGCCGGCAGCGGTGCCGCCGACAGTGACATTGCCACCCAGGAACTGGCCGCCCGAGACGGCATTGAAGTTGAGCGCCGTGGCCGTCGCAACGCCTGTCGTGATGCTGTCGAACGCCATGCCGCCGGTGCCGATGGTGATGCCGTCGAGATTGATCGCCCGGCCGGTGCCGGTGGTGATCTGCTCCGTGCCCGCGGCCGCGACTGTGATCGTGCCGCCCCCGGTGGCATCGAAGCCGGTACCGGTCGTCGTGGTCAGGTCCAGCCCGCCGGTGAATTTCACCGTGCCGCCGGTGTTGGCGGACAGGTCGATCGCGTTGGCCGAGCCCGTGCTGGCGGTGATCTTGCCGCCGAAGGTGGCGGTGCCGCCGGTCTGGCCGATGATCCTGACCGCGTTGGCCGCATTGGCCTGGTCGATCGTGCCGTTGTAGGTGACGTTGGGCACCGCACCGTTGATGTTGAAGGCTACATCGCCCGTGTTGGTGATGGAACTCGCGGCCGCGAAAGTCAGCGTGCCGCTCGAGCCGCTCCAGATGGCCACGCCCCTGCCGCCGCCACTGATGTCGAGATCGTCGAAGGTGGCGATGCCGTCGAAATTGTTGGCGAACAGCCCGACGCTGGCGGCACTGGTAATCTTGGTGTTGCCGGTGAAATCGACGGTCGCGTTCGAATCGACAAGCACGATGCCGGTTTGAGATGCGGTCTGGACGGTCAGGTCGTCGACCGAGACCGTGCCGGTCACACCATTGAGGTAGAGGCCGGACCCGACATTGCTGGCCGTCACGCCCTGGACGGTCAGGCCGTTGATGCCCAGGCCGTAGATCGCCGAGCCGGAACCCCCGGAAACGTTGAAATCGAGCAGCGTGTTGCCGTTGCCCAGCGTCACGACATTACCGCCGCCGGAACTGGTCAGCGTCGCCGCACCCGCTGAATCCGATATGGATTCGTCATGATGGATGTTGGTGCCGGTGACATTCAACGGCACCCCGCCGAGCGAGAACGCGCGGTCGTTGCCGAACGAGGCCAGTTCCTGTCCGTCGCTCAGCGAGAAGCCGGTGGCGTCGTCGATTGTCCCGCGGTTGAC
Organism: Mesorhizobium sp. M7A.F.Ca.CA.002.15.2.1; assembly: GCF_003998715.1. NCBI lineage: Bacteria > Pseudomonadati > Pseudomonadota > Alphaproteobacteria > Hyphomicrobiales > Phyllobacteriaceae > Mesorhizobium > Mesorhizobium sp. M7A.F.Ca.CA.002.15.2.1. The sequence goes on along the minus strand of NZ_RZPI01000413.1, from coordinate 219 downwards.
CAGGACAATGATGGCGTCGCTGGCGGTAATGCTGTCGGCATATTCGATCGAGGCGAGGTCGGTGATCGACGTGCCGCCGCCCGAAGCCCCGGCCGCAACGAAGATGTAATTGCGCAGATCGTAAAGTTGCGGGACGGTAAACGCGGTCGTGCCGAAAGCGTAGTGGCCGCTGCCCTCATTGAGCCCGCGCGCATCGAGCGAGGCGGTGATGCCGGAGAT
>NZ_RZPI01000412.1:0-5082 GCF_003998715.1 Mesorhizobium sp. M7A.F.Ca.CA.002.15.2.1 | reverse complement strand
CGATGTGGCGCTGCTGCGGCGGCAGCGCGTTGGCGCGCACGCCGCCGATCAACAGATCGCCGGAAGTGATCGTCTCCAGGCCGGCGAGCATGCGCAGCAAGGTCGACTTGCCGCAGCCGGACGGGCCGACCAGGACGACGAACTCGCCGCTCTTGATATCGAGGCTGATGTTCTCGAGGATCTTGTGCTGCCCGAAGGATTTCGACAGGTCGCGGAACTCGACGTCGGTCATGCTCACGCTCCCAATATGTCGTCGATGAAGGGCAGGCAACCGGCGGTCAGTCCCGCGTCCACGGGCATCACCACGCCTGTTACTCCCGATGCGCGATCGGACGCAAGGAAAGCGACGGCTTCCGCCACTTCCGCAGCGTTGACGATGCGACCGAGCGGATAGAGCCGCTGCAATTTGCCGAGGATTTCGGGATCCTTGGCAAGGCGGTGGTCCCAGGCGGCGGTGCGGATCGATCCGGGGCAGACGACATTGGCGCGCAGGCCGCTGCGGCCGAGCTCGACGGCGATCGCCTTGGCATAGGCGTTGATGCCGGCCTTGGCCGCGGCATAGGCGGGATTGCCGAAATGCGCGATGGCGTTGACCGAGGAGATGAAGACGACGCTGCCGGAGCCACGGCTGGCCATCGCCTTGACCAGCGGATCGGCGAAATTCATCACGCCGGTCAGGTTGAGGTCGAGTTCCTGCTCAATCCTGTCGGGGTTGAGCGCGGGGAGCGTCTCGGCGCGCGTCCAGCCGGCATTGTTGATGAGAATGTCGGGCACACCGTCCCGGTCGAGGATGGCGGCGATCGCTGTGGCTATCGACGCCTTGTCGAGAAGATCGAAGACGTGGCGGGCGGCAAAAAACGGGCTCTTCAACGCCTCGCTCGACTGGTCGCAGCCTACGACCCTGGCGCCCCTTTGCGCCATCAGCGCCACGATGGCCGTGCCGAGGCCGCCGCCCGCACCCGTCACAACGACAGTCTTGCCCTCGAATTCGGCCCTGCCTTCGAGTTCCGTTTGCGAAACCACCGTGCGTCATCCTCCGGGATCTTCGACAGGTCGGATCAGGCCTAGTCCACAAAATGTAATTAAGCAACAGAATAATCTGCTTGCAAGCCTTCAAATCCACGATAATGTAGGAAAGTAACATAAATCTTCTGCTTGGGTAACGAAGAGGCGCGCAGGCGCAAAAATCAAAATGGGAGAGTTCAAATGAGTCTTGCAAAATGGACTGTCGGCCTGATGGCCGGAATGAGCATGCTGGCAATTGCGGCGCAGGCGGATGCGGGCGAGGTGCGGGTCACCGTGGCCGAGTACAGCGCCAAGACTGGCCCATATTTCGACAGCGTCAAGAAGGAATTCGAGGCGGCGAACCCCGGCATCACGGTCAAGTTCGAAGTGGTGCCGTGGGATGTGCTGCTGCAGAAGCTGACCACCGACATCACCGCCGGCACCAATGCCGATCTGTCGATCATCGGCACGCGCTGGCTGATCGACTTCGTCCAGCAGGATGTCGCCGAGCCGCTCGACGGCTACATCAAGCCCGACTTCAAGGACCGCTTCATCGACACCTTCCTGTCGCCCTCGATCATGGATGGCAAGACCTACGGCCTGCCGATCGCTGCCTCGGCGCGCGCCATGTACTACAACAAGGAGCTGTTCGAGAAGGCCGGCATCGCCAAGCCACCGGCAAACTGGACCGAGCTGCAGGAAGATGCGCGCAAGATCAAGGCTCTGGGGTCCGGCACGTTCGGCTTCGGCCTGCAGGGCAAGGAGATCGAGACCGACGTCTATTACTACTATGCGATGTGGTCCTACGGCACGGAAATCCTCAACAAGGACGGCACTTCGGGCCTGAGCACGCCCGGCGCGCTTGAAGCCGCCAAGCTTTACAAGTCGATGATCGACGAAGGCCTGACCGAACCCGGCGTCACCTCCAACAACCGCGAGGACGTGCAGAACCTGTTCAAGCAGGGCAAGGTCGGCATGATGATCACCGCACCCTTCCTGTCCAACCAGATCAAGGACGAGGCGCCGAACCTGAAATACGGCGTTGCGGCCATTCCCGCCGGACCGACCGGCGCGCGCGGCACCTATGGCGTCACCGATTCCATCATCATGTTCAAGAACTCCAAGAACAAGGACGAGGCCTGGAAGCTGCTCGATTTCCTGTTCACCACGGAGCAGCGTGCCAAGTTCACACAGGGCGAAGGCTTCCTGCCGGTGAACAAGGAAGAGGCCAAGATGGACTACTACGTCAACAATGCCGATCTGGCCGCGTTCACCGCTCTGCTGCCCGACGCCCGCTTCGCGCCGGTCATCCCGGGCTGGGAAGAGGTCGCCCAGATCACGTCGGACGCCATGCAGAAGATCTATCTCGGCGGCGACCCCGAGGCAGGCCTGAAGGACGCGGCGGCCAAGGCCAATGCGGTGCTGAAGAAGTAGGGGGGCAGTGCTGAAGGAATAGGGCGTATCTCCCTGCGCCCGTGGCGCGCCCCAGATTCAGGCGGGGCGCGCCACATCTTGCAGCCTCGAGCAGAAAGATAGTTCGTCGATGTCAACGCCGCCCAGCCAGGCTCCTTTCCTCTCCCACCGGAGGGGGGAGAGGTGGCTCGGCGAAGCCGAGACGGAGTGGGGGAACCACCTGGCAGCCACCGCGAACGGATATAGGAAGAGCACCAGGCGCAAGTCTCGCCTTGCGCCCAAGGGGTCGACCCCCACTCCGTCGAGCTTCGCTCGACACCTCTCCCCCGATCGACGGGGGAGAGGAAAGGGGCCCTTCCGCAACTGCTGCGGAGAACGGACGAGCAGGTGAGGGCAGCGCCGACGGTTGCAAGGAATCCTGAAGCGGTGCCCTGAGAAGAACGAGGCCGGACCAAGTCAATCTGTCAAGCCAGCGAAATCCAATCTCCCCGCAACGCGGTACAAAGCCAGCCGATGCAAAATCGTTTCTTGCCCTATCTCCTGACCTTGCCCAGCCTGTTTCTGGCGGCGGTGGTCATCTTCTGGCCGGTCTGGGACCTGATCCAGATCTCGACGCATGACGTCAGCCGCTTCGGCCAGCTTCGTGACTTCAACGACTTCGCCAATTTCGCGGCACTCGCTGCCGATCCCGATTTCACGGCCGCGCTTTGGCGCACCGGCCAATGGACGGTGATGGTGGTCGGCGGCGCGCTTCTCTTGTCGATCCCGGTGGCGATGATCCTCAACACCGATTTCTATGGCCGCGGCATTGCCCGCGTCATCATCATGCTGCCCTGGGCGGTGTCGCTGACCATGACCGCGGTGGTCTGGCGCTGGGCGCTGAGCGGCGAAAGCGGCATGCTCAATTCGGCGCTGATCGGCCTCGGCCTCATCGATCACAACATCCAGTGGCTGGCGAGTGCCGAAACCGCCTTTCCGATGCAAGTGCTGATCGGCATCCTGGTGACGGTGCCGTTCACGACGACGATCTTCCTCGGCGGGCTGTCGTCGATCCCGGACGATCTCTACGAGGCGGCGGCGCTTGAAGGGGCGACGCCGCTGCAGCAGTTCCGCGAAATCACCTTTCCGCTCCTGAAACCGTTCATCAACATCGCCATCGTGCTCAACACCATCTACGTCTTCAATTCCTTCCCGATCATCTGGGTGATGACGCAGGGCGGTCCGGCCAACTCGACCGATATCCTGGTCACCCATCTCTACAAGCTGGCCTTCCGCATCGGCAAGCTGGGCGAAGCATCGGCGGTGTCGCTGGTGATGTTCGCCATCTTGCTGGTCTTCACCATGATCTATGTGCGGCTGGCGATGCGGGAGCAACGCGCATGACGAGCAAGCTCAAGCGTTCGATCATCGCCTGGCTGCTGCTGGCGCCGCTGATCGTGGTGACGCTCTTTCCCTTCGCGGTGATGTTCCTGACCGCAGTCAAGCCGAGACAGGAAGTGCTGTCGCCGACCTGGTGGCCGAGCGAATTCCGCTGGTCGAATTTTTCCGACATGTGGGTGGCGACCGGCTTCGGCCAGGCGTTGCTCAATTCGCTCTACGTGTCTGTGATCGCCACCGTCGGCGCCATCCTGATCTCGGTTCCGGCGGCCTATGCGATGTCGCGCTTCCGCTTTGCCGGCTACGGCGCCTTGCGCCAGTTCCTGCTGATTTCGCAGATGATCTCGCCGATCGTGCTGGTGCTCGGCCTGTTCCGGCTGATGGCGGCCTGGGGCCTGGTCGAGAGCACGACGGCGCTCGGCTTCATCTACATGGCCTTCAACGTCGCCTTCACGGTGTGGATGCTGCAGAGCTATTTCGACACCATCCCGCGCGATCTCGAGGAAGCCGCCTGGATGGAGGGCGCCGGCCGCTGGCTGACCTTGCGCAAGGTGTTCCTGCCGCTCTGCCTGCCGGCGATCGCGGTGACGGCGATCTTCACCTTCATCAACGCCTGGAACGAGTTCGTCGTGGCGCTCACCATGCTGCGCAGCCAGGAAAGCTACACGCTGCCGATCCAGGTGTTTTCGCTGGTCGCCGGCCGCTACACCATCGAATGGCATCACGTCATGGCCGCGACGCTGCTGGCGACCTTGCCGGTGGCCATCCTGTTCATCTGGCTGCAGCGCTACCTCGTCAGGGGCCTGGCGCTCGGGGCGGTCAAATAGCGCCTATTCACGGACGGAGCTTTCATGCGCATTTTCACCGCCTCGCTGGCGACGGAAACCAACACCTTCTCGCCGGTGCCGACCGATAGGGCTTCGTTCGAGATGGCCTTCTATGCCGGGCCAGGCAAGCATCCGGAAACGCCGACGCTGTGCTCCTCGCCGATGGTGGCGCTACGCCGGCGTGCGGTGGCCGAAGGCCTCGACGTCATCGAAGGCACCGCCACCTGGGCGGAGCCGGGCGGCCTGGTGCAGCGGCAGACCTATGAGGCTCTGCGCGACGAGATTCTGGGCCAGCTCAAGGCGGCGCTGCCGGTCGATGCTGTCATCCTCGGCCTGCATGGCGCCATGGTGGCGCAAGGCTATGACGATTGCGAAGGCGATCTGCTCGAACGGGTTCGCGCAATGGTCGGGCCGGAGGTGGTGATCGCCGTGGAACTCGATCCGCACAGCCATCTGACAC
>NZ_RZPI01000411.1:0-5085 GCF_003998715.1 Mesorhizobium sp. M7A.F.Ca.CA.002.15.2.1 | reverse complement strand
GTGCGCCGGGACTCAAGCAGTTCATCGTCGCGCAAGGGATCGCCGATGTTGCCGTTGGCTTTGAATCCCGCGGCAGAGGAAGGACTCTGCTCAAGCGTTTGAGCGACTATCGTGGCGTCATCTCTGATCTGCGGCGTCGAAAATTCGATCTTAGCATCGACCTTACCGATTCAAAAACCTCGCGGATAATGCATCGTTTGATCGGCGCTCCACTTCGCGTCGGCTTCGATCCTTCCGAGCATCCGATGAAGTTCTGGGAAATCCAGCTTGCAAACGTTCTCGCCGCGACTTTCGGACAGGGCGGCCCCCATTATCTCTACAGGAACCTGTCTCCACTCCACGCGCTTGGGTTGGATTGTCAGGACCCAACGCCTCGGCTGCAGCCGAACGGGACCGCCCAGGAAGAGTGTGCCAGGATTCTTGCGGAAAACGCTTTGGCAAAGAAGTCATATGTGGCCGTGCATGCCGGCGCCAGGTTCGAAGGGCGTTGTTGGCCGCCGCAACATTTTGCTGCGGTCATCGACGAGGTATACGCCAGAACCGGGTTGCGATCTCTGCTCGTTGGTGGGCCGGATGAGGGGCTTGCCGCGCAAAGGATCCTTGAAGTGGCGGCGTCGCCGGTCGCCAGTGTCGTCGGAAAGGCCTCGCTTGAAGTCCTGACGGCATTGTTGGCCGAAGCATCAATCTTTCTAGGCAATGAGAGCGGCCCGATGCACATCGCGGCATCTGTCGGAACTCCAGCGGTGGGGTTGTACGGCCTGACGTCGCCTGAGCAATGGGGCCCGTTCGGTGTCCCGAACCGGACGCTCCAGCCGGTCATGCCCTGTCCATGCATCGCTCCAGGTGTTTGTAAAGAAAACAACCCCGGTGGGGTCTATTGTGTGCAGCGGCTTCAGGTTGCCGAGGTCGCGGCAGCGACACTCGATCTCATCGGGGAAGTCCGAAAATCCACTCATTCGGGTATGCCGGCCGCTTCGTAGGCTGGCGGCAACAGGCACGATCACGCGCGGCTTCGTCTTCGCGCGCTTCACATCGTGATTCAGGCCGAGACCCGAGCATCTTCAAAAGACTGCAAAATTTAACCGGACTGCAACCTGCACTGCCACGAAATTGACAGGACACCTCGTCTCCGGCATCCTTGGAGCCAGTCGCAAGGCCGCCGACAGCGGCCGCGTTGCGTGTCAGGGCGACCGAGGGCAGTGTCATGTTCAGTCCCGTCACAGGTCAGAATTCCAAACGCGCCGCGGTGCGCAAAGCGCTCGATCGTCACAAGGTCTACATCACCGAGCAGCGTTTTTCGGAGGGCACCTACCAAGCCCGGGTTCTGGTCGATGGCGAGGCCTATTGGGTCGACGAATTCCGGCTGAGCCAGTTGCAGCAAGGGCTGTCGCCGGCGGAGCTCGAGTTGACGCCGGCCGCTGACGATTGAGAGCGTGACTGGCTTGTTCCTGGCCGCCGTGCTTCGATCTTTGCGATGACAACTCCACCAAAGCTCAAAGCCTATCGCGCCAAACGCGAATTCGCCAAGACGCCGGAACCGGTTGGCGGGCTCGTCAGCAGCGACGGCAACCGCTTCGTCGTGCACAAGCACCACGCCACCGCAGACCATTATGATCTGCGACTGCAGGTCGGCGATGTCTTGAAGAGCTGGGCGGTGCCGCGCGGGCCTTCGCTCAATCCGGCCGACAAAAGGCTGGCGGTCGAGACCGAGGATCATCCGCTCGAATATATCGACTTCGAGGGTGTCATTCCCGAAGGCGAGTATGGCGGCGGGCCGATGATCGTCTGGGACACCGGCAGCTGGGCGCCGATGGACGATGTCGAAAAGAGCTTGCGCACCGGCGCCTTCAAGTTCCGGCTGGCCGGCGCCAAGCTCAATGGCGGCTGGATGCTGACCCGGCTGAAGCCGAAACCCGGCGAGGACGAAAACAAGAAGAACTGGCTGCTGTTCAAAGAGCGCGACCTCGCGGCCGACACTGCGCTTGACATCCTCACGGCCCGGCCGGAGAGCGTCAAATCCGGATTGCGCATCGAGGAGCTGGCGGCGCCGGCAAAGCCCGCCGCCAAACCCGCGCCCAGACAGGGATCGCTGAAGCCCGGCACGCTGCCGGGCGCCTTCAAGGCCCCCATGCTTGCCCGTATCGAGCCGCAGCTGGCGACGCAGGTGCCAAAACCGCCCGATGGCGAAGACACCAAACAAGTCTGGCTGCACGAGATCAAATTCGACGGCTACCGCACCATGGCGCATCTCACTGAGGGCGCGGTCAAGCTGATCACCCGTGGCGGCATCGACTGGACGAAGCGTTATGGCGACCTGCCGCATGCGTTCGCCAAACTGCCGTGCTGCGACGCCATCATCGATGGCGAGATCGTGGTGCTCGACGCCCGGGGCATCAGCCGTTTCGCGCTGCTGCAGGATGCGCTGGCCGAGGGCGCCGGCAGCAAGCTCCATTTCTACGCCTTCGATCTTCTCCATCTCGACGGCTGGGACCTGACCAAGGCGCCGCTGGTCCGGCGCAAGGCGCTGCTCGCGCAGATGCTGTCGGGCCTCGGCGCCAATTCCGCCTTCCAGTTCTCCGACCATGTCGAGGGCTCGGGGCAGGGGCTCTACGACCAGGCGTCGGAACTGGGGCTGGAGGGTGTCGTCTCCAAGCGCGCCACGGCCATCTATCAGAGCGGCCGAAGCAAAAGCTGGACCAAGACCAAGGCGCTGCTGTCGGACGACTTCGTCATCGCCGGCTTCACCATCTCCGATGCGGCCGAAGGGCTGGCGGCGCTCGGAATGGCAGAGTTCGAGGGCGGTGAATTGCATTATCGCGGCAAGGTCGGCACCGGTTTCGATGCCGCCACAGCCGGTGAATTGCTCGCCAGGCTGGAGCCGCTGCGGGAAGGCGCCAGCGCGCCCGAGGGCGTTCCGCGCGAGATCATGCGCGAGATGAACTGGGTGCGGCCGCTGCTGTCGGCGCGCATCCACTACGCCAACCGCACAGCGGACAACGCACTGCGCCACGGCGTCTTCCGCGGTTTGAGGGATGTCGGCCTGTCGACGCCGGTATCCTCGACACGCAAGCGGCTGATCGCCGAGGCTGACCTTGCCACCATCTGGGTGACCAACCCGACGCGCCGGCTGTTCGGCAAGACCGGCCCGACCAAGCTCGACATCGCCGTCTATTACGCGCTGGTCGGCGATTTCATGCTGCCGCACATTCTCGGCCGGCCGGTGTCGCTGGTGCGCTGCCCGACCGGCCTGCCGAAGGATTGCTTCTTCCAGCGCCACGCCTTCACCGGCATGCCGCCCTCGGTGGTGACATTCGAGGCGACAAATTCCGAGGGCGAAACCAAATCCTATCTCTCGGTCGAAGGCGCGAAAGGGTATCTGGCGCTGGCGCAGTTCGGCGTCGTCGAGTTCCACACCTGGGGCACCCACCGCGCCAGCCTCGACAGACCCGACCAGATCGTCCTCGACCTCGATCCGGGAGAAGGGATCGCCTGGCGCGAGGTGGTCGAGGCCGCCGTGCACATCAAGGACGAATTGGGGCGCCTGGGGCTGGTGCCGTTCGCCAAGACCTCCGGCGGCAGCGGCATCCACATCACGGTACCTGTGACAGGCAAGCAGAACTGGAAGAAACTGCACCAGGCAACCAGCGCGATCGCCACGCATCTGGCGACAACGGCGCCTGATACTTTCACCACCACCATGGGCAAGGACAACCGCAAGAAGCGCATCTTCATCGACTACCACCGCAATGCGCGCGGCCACACCTCCGCAGCACCTTACTCCTTGCGCGCCCGCACCAATCTGCCGGCCTCGACGCCGGTCAGCTGGAGCGACCTCGAATCCATCGATGCGCCGCAGGATCTGAATTATTCGTCGCTGCCGGGGCTGTTGGCGACGTCGGGCGATCCGTGGGCGGAGATTGATAAGTTTGCGCGGGATCTGCCGGTGGTCTCGGGGGCGACGAAGTAGTTGCAGAAGACGAAGTAAGTAGTTGCAGAACAAGGACCACCGCGATCCGTGGCGCCCCCCTCTGTCCTGCCAGCGTTTTAAATTCCAGTCCATCGACGCTTCCAACAATTTGAATTATTCTCTGTCCACGACCTCAAATGCATGGCGGAAGATTTCGTCAGGGATTTGCCGGTATTGTGTGCGGTCGGTGTAGGATTTGCTCAGCCTCAATCGTCCTCGGACGAAAGCGCTGCAGGTCTTTGTCAGTGCATGACCGCGTAGGAGTGTTTCATGGCGCCTAGGGCAAGTTGGAAAGGTTACCTCAAACTCAGCCTCGTGAGCTGTCCGGTGCGGTTGTATCCCGCCACCAGCGCCAGCGAGCGCATCTCGTTCAACCAGCTGCACAAGAAGACCCATAACCGCATCAACATGAAGCCGGTCGACCCCGAACTAGGGCTCGTCGAGCGTGCTGATCTGGTCAAGGGGTACGAATACGAGGACAAGCAGTACATCATCATCGATGATGCAGACCTCGACGCGGTGCGCATCGAATCCAATCACACGATGAACATCGAGGCCTTCGTCGACGAGGACGAGGTCGACGTCATCTACCAGGACGCGCCCTACTACATGGCGCCCGACGGCGCGATGGCGGAGGAAACCTTCGCCGTGTTGCGCGAAGCGATGCGCAAATCCGGCAAGCTCGCCATCGCCCGCCTTGTGCTGTCGAGCCGCGAGCGCGTGGTGACGATCGGCGCGCGCGAGAACGGCATGTTCGTGTGCACCTTGAGGAACCCGAACGAAGTGCGCGGGACGGCTGAATATTTTGGCAATATTCCAGCTGGCAAGCCCGACCCCGAAATGCTGCAGCTCGCCGAAGCGCTGATCAAGCAGAAGGAAACCACCTTCGATCCGAAGAATTATGAGGACCGCTACGAGGCGGCACTCATGACGATGATCCGCGAGAAGCTGAAAGGCCACAAGCCGATTATTGCGGCGGCACCGGAGCGCGGCAATGTCATCAACCTGATGGATGCGCTGAAGGCCAGCCTGTCGCAATCGAAGCCGCCAGCCAAGTCGAAGAGCAAGGCCGACGAGGTTGCCAAGCCAGCCGCAAAGAAAGCGGCAGCGGGTGGTGC
>NZ_RZPI01000410.1:0-5090 GCF_003998715.1 Mesorhizobium sp. M7A.F.Ca.CA.002.15.2.1 | reverse complement strand
CGCCCGGCGACGTGCCCTATTCCTTGGGCACACTGATGATCGCACCGCCGGAATGGGCCGATGTCGCCGATCCAAAAGTGCTGGCGGCCTTTGCCGCGCAGAAAGTCGTGCCCGACGGCTATACGCTGCCGGCCTTTGCGGCGGTCGAAATCGCCAAGGCAGCGTCGGGCTTGTCCGAAAGCTCGGGCAAACCACTGACCGAAGCTCTGACCGGACAGGATTTCACCACGGCGATCGGGCCGATCCGGTTTGATGCGAAAGGCGATCTCAGCCGGAGCCCCTACCGCGTCTTCCGCTTCGATGGCACGCGCTTTGCGCCCTTGGAAAGCAACTGATGTTTCGCACCGGCCCACGCAACCTGATCACCGACGTTGCCGGCCTGCGCGTCGGCAATGCGTCCGACGCCAGGCTGAAATCCGGGGTAACGACCGTGCTTTGCGATGCGTCCACAGTGGCCGGCGTTCAGATCCTGGGCGGTGCGCCGGGCACCCGCGAGACCGACCTGCTCGAACCGCACAATTCCGTCGATGTGGTGCACGCCGTGGTGCTTTCGGGCGGCTCGGCTTTCGGCCTCGACGCAGCTTCCGGCGTGCAGGCGGCGTTGCGTGAACGCGGCATCGGCCTCGAGGTCGGCGGTTTTCGCGTTCCGATCGTGCCGTCGGCGATCCTGTTCGACCTGCGCAATGGCGGCGACAAGGATTGGGGCCGTTATCCGCCCTACCGCGAGCTTGGCTATGAAGCCGCGCAAACCGCCACCGCCGATTTCCAACTCGGCACCATCGGCGCCGGCACCGGCGCGCTCACTTCGGGGCTGAAAGGCGGCCTCGGCTCCGCCTCGACGCTGCTCGACAATGGCGTCACCATCGGCGCGCTGGCCGCCGTCAATCCGACCGGTTCGGTGACCACAGGCCGAACCCGCCATTTCTGGGCGGCACCGTTCGAAATCGGCGACGAATTCGGTGGGCTTGGCTATCCCTCGCCGATGCCTGACGAGGCGAACCGGATTCTTTTGAAGTACCGCGACAAACATTTTGGCCGGCAGACGGAGACCGGCGGCAACACCACCATCGCCGTCATTGCCACCGATGCGGTGCTCACAAAGGCTGCCGCCAAGCGCCTGGCGATGTCGGCGCATGATGGATTCGTGCGCGCCATCTGGCCGACGCACACGCCGGCCGATGGCGACCTTGTGTTCGCGCTGGCGACCGGCACGAGCGGTATCGAACTCTCCGCCGATGCAGCAATCGATCTCTACGCCGCCGCCGGCGCCACCATGGCGCGCGCCATCAGCCGAGGCGTCTATGCCGCGACACCTGCCGAAAACGATCTGTTTCCGGTCTGGTCGTCACGCATGAAGTGAAGCGATCAATCAGACCGGATCGGACTTTTCTTCCTCGAACGTCACCGCGACATCAGAATTCGCCGACAGCCAGACCTTCTTGCCGTCGACTTCGGCAATCAGGCTCAGGGGAATGTAGTGGTGATGGCCCTTGTGGGCGCCCTCGCCGCTATCGGCCTTGGTTAGCTTGATGCGCTGGCCATCGACCTTGTCGACAGTGCCGACATGCACGCCATCGGCGCCGACGACTTCCATATGCTCACGAATTTTGCTGGTGTCGGTCATGGTGGTTCTCCATTGGGACTGCCGACAATAACAAATGACGGGCCGATTGGATGCATCGGCTTTCGCACCGCACGACGTTTTGATTCCGTCGTGCTAGGGGATTGAAACGATCACGGGGGTGAAGACCGATGCGAATGCTCTTTCTGTTTGCCGTTGGCCTGCTTGCACAGCTTGCGACCTCGATCGCGGCTCATGCCGGCGATGTCGCTGAACTTGAGATCCTCGGCTTCACCAAGGACGGCAGCGTCTTCGCTTTCGAGGAATATGGCGTGCAGGATGGATCGGGCTTTCCCTATGCCAACCGCTACTACATCGACACCAGCACCGACAGCTTTCTGAAGGGCACGCCGATCCGGGTCCGGCTTGAGGACGAGAATGCCAAACTGGATGCGGTGCGCCTTCAGGCCCGGCAAAAAGGCGAATCCATTGTCAGCCAGGCCGAGTTGGACGCCAACCGCGGCATCACCGCGGGTTTCAACCCGGTGACCGAGCTTTCGGCGGATCCGCACCGGATGGCGGTCAATCCGCGCCCGATCTTCACTCCGGTCGACCCACCGCTCGAGTTCCGGCTCGACGAGTTGGGCATGAACAACGCCGATGGCTGCGAGAGCCAGGGCGAAATCAACGGCTTCCGGCTGCTGCGCATCGAGGCGCAGGATGGCGGCACGACCAAGCTGCTGCACGAGGACAAGGCGATACCGAAAAGCCGGGGTTGCCCGAACGGCTATCGCATCGGCGCCGTGCAGACCTTTTCCATGGACAGCCTCAGCGCCTATGCCGTGCTGATCGCGGTGCGCCAATACGGCTTTGAAGGCCCGGACTTTCGCTGGATCGCGGTGACCGGCCGCCTGTGACACCCCCTGCTCAACCCGCCGCGCGCGATCGTGCGCTGAACCGCCTTCGCCGCGCGATACCGACGCCGCGCACAGCACTTGTCGGCGCCTTGTTGTGGGCTGTGACAATGGGCGCCAGCGCGCTCCTCACCTTGTTTTTGGGCGACTGGGAGACGCCGGCGAAAATCCGCATTGTCACCATGCTGTTTGCGGCGGGAGCTGCGCTGGCCTTCCCGATCGGCCTGTTCGCGGCGCGGCTGGTCTCGCAGGGAAGACGCTGGGAAGTCGCTTTCGCCGCGGCCTTCGTGTGCCTAGCAGCGGCGACGATCGGCCTGACCGGCGGGCTGTTTGCCCTGCAGTACCGCTCCTACTACGCCGAGTGGCATGCGCCTGCTTTCACCCGCACCTGGGTCCTCCAGTTCGTCTTCACGACGTTGATTGCGCTCTATCAATTCGTGGTGCTGGGCATCCGGCTCTATTTTCCAGTTGGTTTCATCGCTCTGTTTGCCGCGGGCGTCTGGTTTGCGCGCCAGCGGCGTTGAGCATTTTGCTCGCCTCTGTTAGGACGCGGGCAAACTTCTCGATATGTCAGGACTGACCGATGATCCCTCGCTATTCCCGGCCGGAAATGGTCGCCATCTGGTCGCCAGAAACCCGGTTCCGCATCTGGTTCGAGATCGAAGCCTATGCCTGCGATGCGCTGGCCGAACTCGGCGTCATCCCCAGGGAAGCGGCAAAAACCATCTGGGAAAAGGGCAGTGCCGCAAAATTCGACGTCGAGGCGATCGACGAGATCGAACGCGTCACCAAGCATGACGTCATCGCCTTCCTGACCCATCTTGCCGAATTCGTCGGGCCGGACGCCCGCTTCATCCACCAGGGCATGACCTCGTCCGACGTTCTCGACACCTGCTTCGCCGTACAGCTGACCCGCGCCAGCGACATCCTGCTCGCCGATATCGATGGTCTGCTTGCAGCGCTCAAGCGCCGCGCCTTCGAGCACAAGAACACCGTCACCATTGGCCGCAGCCACGGCATCCATGCCGAGCCGACGACCTTCGGCGTCAAGCTGGCGCAGGCCTATGCCGAGTTCTCGCGCTGCCGCGAGCGGTTGGTGTACGCGCGTGAGGATATCGCCACCTGTGCGATCTCCGGGGCGGTCGGCACCTTCGCCAACATCGACCCCTATGTCGAGGAGCATGTGGCGGCTAAGCTCGGCCTGAAGCCCGAGCCGGTGTCGACACAAGTAATCCCGCGTGATCGCCACGCGATGTTCTTCGCCACGCTCGGCGTCATCGCCTCGTCGGTCGAGCGGCTGTCGATCGAGATAAGGCATTTGCAGCGCACCGAAGTGCTCGAAGCGGAAGAGTATTTTTCGCCGGGCCAAAAGGGCTCGTCGGCCATGCCGCACAAGCGCAACCCTGTGCTGACCGAAAACCTCACCGGCCTTGCCCGCATGGTTCGCTCCATGGCGATGCCGGCGATGGAGAATGTGGCGCTCTGGCACGAGCGCGACATTTCCCACTCCTCGGTCGAGCGCATGATCGGCCCTGACGCCACCGTGACGCTCGATTTCGCACTGTCGCGGCTGACCGGCGTCATCGACAAGCTGCTCGTCTATCCCGACAACATGCTGAAGAACATGAACAAGTTCCGCGGCCTCGTGCATTCGCAGCGTGTCATGCTGGCGCTGACGCAGGCTGGGTTGTCTCGCGAAGACTCCTACCGTCTGGTCCAGCGCAACGCCATGAGGGTGTGGGAGCAAGGCGCTGATTTTCTTGAAGAATTACTGGCCGACAAGGAAGTGACCGCTGCCCTGCCCGAGGCCGAAATCCGCGAGAAATTCGACCTGGGCTATCACACCAAGCACGTCGACACGATCTTCAAGCGGGTGTTTGGCAAAGCCTGAGGCAAAGCGCTATACCGTCGCTGGCCGCGAGCGGCAGGCTTCACCTTCTCCCCTGTGGGAGAAGGTGGATCGGCGCGCAACGCCGCGACGGTTGAGGGGTGCTCCAGCTTGGCGCAGCCCTCAAATCAAGCCTTGCCGGGAACAGTCCTGATCACCGTGCCCCATGGATCTTCGCGGGTCACCGGGCTGGTCACATTGTCCGAACGCATCTCCACCCAGGCCAGACCCGACCGGCTGGGATCGCGGCGGCCGGCGCCCGAACTCTGCCAGGCGTTGGCGCCGATGTGGTGGTGATAGCCGCCTGACGACAGGAACACCGCCTGGCCGCCATATTTGGCCACCGTGTCGAAGCCGAATTCCTGGTTCCACCAGGCTTCGGCGTCTTCCGGCCTGCCGACGCGCAGGTGGACATGGCCGACGACGCTGTTTTCCGGCGCGCCCTGCCAGCCGGCGTCACCCGCAGGCACTTCGGCAACGACGGACGGAATGTTCATCCGCTCGGTCGCCATCGCCACCTTGTCGCCATTCCACTTCCAGTCCTGCGGACGGCGGTCGGCATAGATCTCGATGCCATTGCCTTCGGGATCGGTCAGGTACAGTGCTTCGCTGACCAGATGGTCGGAAGCGCCCTCGATGGCGATCTTGTTTGATATGGCGTGGTTGATCCAGCGGCCGAGATCGGCACGGCTGGGCAGCAGGAAGGCCGTATGGAACAGGCCTGCGC